>JAUYMZ010000359.1 GCA_030699355.1 Bacteroidota bacterium
AAATCAAACTTTATGTAAACCAAATCTATGAGACCTCAAGACTCAAACTTAAAACTTAACACTTAACACTTAAAACTCAAAACCCAAAACAAAAAGAGAGCATACCGCAAGGATACACTCTCTTTTAAATTTATGATATTAAACCGAAACTAAAGTACCATGGACTATGGTCTATGGACTATCGACTATCGACTAAATTATTCTTTAATCAACTCCAGTCAATCTTGTCTACGTCTCGGTCTATCTTCTCCGCTGCTTCTTCCTTCACTACTTCTGCCTTCACTTCTTCTACCTTCACTTCTTCTTCCACCGCTGAATCTTCCTTCAGAACGAGGAGCATCTGATCTACCGCCTCTTTCTCTTTCTCCTTCTCTTACTCTTCTCTCTCCACCGCTAGACCTGCGTTCGCCGCCACCATAAGAACGTTCGCCGCCACCGCTCGATCTGCGACCACCTTCATAAGAACCACCACCGCTTCTTCCGCCGCCATACGATCTGCGTTCGCCACCTTCAGAGCCTCTTCTGTCGCCACTAACTTCTGCGCGTACCGGACGATCATTGTAAGTGATACCATTTAAAGATTTGATAATGGCATCTACATGATTTTCTTTGGCATCTACAAAACTGTATACACCACTTACATCTACATGTAAATCTTGCCAAGATAAATTAGACGAAGCTGCAACCCAGTCTTTAAAACTGCGGATATCAAAACCATCTTTTTTACCTAAGCTAACAAAAATGCGCTTTTCGCCACTTCTGCCACCTCTATCGCCGCCTCTTTCTCTGTCTCTTCCGCCTTCTCTTGCACCGCCTCTATCGTTGGGGTTAATATTTAAATCTGGTGAATTGGCAAAATCTACCGAGAACCTGCGTAGTTCTAAAGATAAGAATTTTTTCAATAACTCTTCTTTTTCAAGCGCCATTAAGCTTTCAATGCCTTTCATTACGTGGGCATCAAATACACCTTCTTCCACTTCGGTGTTGATGATGGTATCTGTAAAAGCTAATAATTTTTTATCACGAACATCCTGCGCACTTGGAATCAAAACTTTTTCAAATTTGATATTACTAATGCGTTCAATGTCTTTTAATCTGCCACCTTCGCGCATGTGTAATAACGTAAAAGATACGCCTAATTTACCAGCACGTCCGGTTCTACCCGAGCGGTGTGTGTAATTTTCAATATCATCTGGTAAGTGGTAATGTATAACGTGGGTTAATCCACTTACGTCAATACCTCTCGCTGCTACGTCGGTTGCCAATAAAATTTTAATGGCATGGTGACGGAAGCGTCCCATTACTTTTTCGCGTTGTGCCTGACTTAAATCTCCGTGTAAACAATCTGCATTGTAGCCATCTTTAATAAGTTTATCACTGATATCTTGCGTTTCCATACGGGTGGTACAGAAAATAATGGCATAAATATCTTCCGAGTTAAAATCTACATACCGTTTTAAGGCAGCATATTTATCTTTGGCATGCACCACCGCATATTGGTGGGTAATGTTTACATTACCAGAATTAGATTTACCTACGCTAATTTCAACGGGCTCATTCATATATCTGTTACCGATATTGCGAATGGCTTTAGGCATAGTTGCACTAAATAAACAAACTCTTTTTTCTGAAGGGGTATGACCCAAGATGTATTCTACATCTTCTTCAAAACCCATGTTAAGCATTTCATCTGCCTCATCTAACACCACAAAATTTACTTCGTTAATGTTGATGGCTTTGCGTTTCATTAAATCCATTAAACGCCCAGGAGTGGCTACAATAATGTGAGCTCCACGTTTGATGTCTCTAATTTGGCCTTCAATGCTGGCTCCTCCATACACGGCCACTACATTAATGCCGTGCTTGTGTTTGCTATAACTAGCTAAATCGCGCGAAATTTGCATGCAAAGTTCGCGGGTTGGACAAATAACCAAAGATTGGATGTGTCTGGCTGCAGGGTTAATTAACTGCAAAATCGGTAATCCAAATGCCGCTGTTTTTCCGGTGCCCGTCTGGGCTAAACCTAAAATGTCGCGTCCGGTTTCTAAAAATACAGGGATTGTCTGCTCCTGTATAGGCGTTGGGTTCTCAAAACCCAGTTCTTGAATCGCATTCAAGAGGGACTGCTCTACGCCTAATTCACTAAAATTTTTCAAAGTACTTTATTAAAATTGAGGCGCAAAGCTAAGCATAATATTTTGATTTACCGCTAAAGTGCTGAATTATTGTTGGTTTTAGTAATATGTACAAGGTTTTAAAATACTTGAAATAAGATTTTCTGGTAAATTTTAAATCATTTATTTCTGTCTGAACCGAGCGGATTTGGATTTTTATAAGCGGAATTACGCGATAGTTTTGGCCAATCGGATCAAGCAAATCAGCTATTTAATATATTATTTTATATTTTAATCAAAACAAAATGCTTTGATAAATTTTTGTTTCTATATGGAGCATTTGTTTTGTTTTCAGTATTTAAATTTACGTAACACCAAAATAACCCCTGCCTAAAGCCTACTCTAGAGTTATTAAAATCTATTTTAGATAATAGTTTTTTTCTGTTATTTAATTCTTTATATTTCTTAAAATAAATAAGCTCTGGGTTATTGTATTGATTGTCTAAAATTTTATAGGCAGTTTCTTTGGTTAAAAAATGTAAATAGCCTCTTACATATTCTTTTGTATAATAATAAATATACCCTTTCTCAAATACCTTATTTAAAGGATTTATTTTGTTGGTATAAAACTCAAATAGAGTATCCAATGTTTTTTCAGAAACATTACTTAAGCCGTTTAAATAGCTATTAATTACAGATAAAGGTTCAAAATGATAGTAATATTGTGCATCAATTGGGAAATTAATATAATCTACCAGGGGATTATATAAATAGGAATTATTACTAAGATTTTTAATAATTAAAAAATCCTGGCCTCTATCACTATTACCAGTTAATTCACACTCTCCATAAAAATAGTATATTTTTGTATTTATAGATTTAATTTCTATACTATCTCTTAGTTTTGGCCTACCTCCACCGTAACAAATATTTTTATAAAAAGATGTGTCAATGTTTTGTATAACAAATGTATTTAAACTTACTTCTTCTTTTTTGTTTTGCGGGTGATTGCAACCCCAGAGTAATATCATTGATATCATTAAATAACTATTATAACGCATTTAGTTCTTCATTAAAATTTTCAAAACAAGCATTTAAACTTTTTGAGTAAATTCTGTCATAAATATTATTTGTTAAATTTGGATTTTTGAAATACCTATACTTTGTAAAGTCGTATTTAAGATTGCCATTTCTAAATAAATTATGACCCAAAAAATTAGTAATTGCTTTTAAAGCATCAATCGTTTTGGGTAATACTGTTTGACATGGAAGAGGTACACTTTTATTAATACCAGGGAGAATCGCAACTCTATCAACATTATGTTTATCATCTCCACCATGCAATATTAGCCATTTATCAGCACCATTATTTTCAACTGCATTTCCTATTGCGCCTCTATGATTGCAGGATATAGTTAATAAAATATCAAAAAATGCAGGAACACTTTTGGGAAAGGAAGAAATATTAAAATCCTTAATGTATTTTAGAATACCTATTTGAGTATTTAATGTAAAAGGAAAGCCTCCTCCAGCAATAGTTGGGTTCAATAGGACCCTCATGCCATCAACCCCGGGAACTGACAATGCTAATTCTTGGCTTTGGGTAATGCTTAAATCCATACTATAAAAACAAGCATCGCCTTGGGTGCTAAAATTAACATTTAAGTTGCTATAGTATAATTTGTTAAATAGCTCTTGTGCTTGTTCTAATTGACTAAAACTTTCTGGCAATTCATCAAAAGGAATTAGGCTTGATAAAGACGGCTTAAAATTGGGCATTCTTAAATGGGTTTATGGTTGTTTTATGTTATTGAAAATTCAATTTTACTTCATAAAATCTTTTGTAACATCTTTAATTAAAATAGATAATTTGGGCTCATGTTTAAAATAATTCATAAATGTACCATTTGTTTTGTATTCTTTAAATCCCAATAATTTAACCATTAATAACTTATTATTGATATAATAAACATTTTTCAATCTTTTTGGATTATGAATTTTCTTCAGTTTTCTATTGATTTCAATATTTGTATCCGTTTTTGTTAAATCAACTTTAATATTCAAAAAAATAGAAGTTATCAGGGTATCTAAAAATGATATACTACGAATTTTATTAAAATTAATACTAGAAAGGTATGAATTAATTCCATTTGGAATGAATTCATCAAATGAATCAATACTCCCATTCAATTCAATATTTTCAAATAAAAATGGCTGGAAAAATAACTCGCATGTACTTTTATTATGAATAACAGAAA
>JAUYMZ010000360.1 GCA_030699355.1 Bacteroidota bacterium
CAAAAAAATGATTGTTGATAGTGAAATTGTCAGGATGAGCCTAGCCAAAGTAAATTATTATAACTTTTCTTTGTCAGTATTTATGCAAGAAACTAAGTGACAATATAAAATTAGCAATAAAATCGCGAGTCTAATCATAACATTGAGCAAAACCTCAAACTGTGAAAAAACCATCCACAATCTGATATGTAAAACTCGTAAAAAATTGGATAAATACAACTGAGATAATAGGCTATCTAAATGGGTGTAACGAATATAGGAGCTTGTTTTTAAAAATGCAAGCTGTCGCTACTTGCTTTGTTGCCTGTTTAGGTTCAGCCCATTTGCAAAATATTTTTTTAAAGAGTATTATTGAAGTACCCATAATAATGCCATGTAAGTTAAAACCAGTTACGTAAATTTAACCAAGCTTCACCATTAACACAATTAAATATAATGTTACCAAAATACCTTACTTTATCTGCTGCCATAGCTGTTTGCCTATTTGCTAATTGCTCTAAACCAGCTGAACCTAAAGTGGCGGAAACGCCTGCACCTTCCTTAGAGCTTGGCTCGCCGGTTGAAACCTTAGCCCCTAATACCAACTATAAGCCTGCCTTTGCAGGGCAAACGCGTATTGGCAGCATTAAAACAAAAACGCCTATTCAGTACAAAGTATTGAGTACCGCATTGGCCAACCCTTGGGGCATTGCACCTTTGCCCGATGCTCGGTTTTTAATAACAGAAAAGGCAGGCAATATGCGCATTGCTACTTCAGAAGGCGTGTTAAGTAGCGCCATTTCTGGCCTTCCTGCCGTTAATGCTTCGGGGCAAGGTGGTATGCTTGGTTTATTGGTTGATCCCAATTTTGGTTCGAACCGAATGGTTTATTGGGCCTATTCAGAAAATGCCACCGGTGGAACCTTAACAGCTATTGCCAAAGGAAGATTATCTACCGATGAAAAAGCCATGGAAAATGTAAGCGTTATTTATCGTGCAAATTCTGCTCATAATTCTAGTTTACACTTTGGGGCACGCCTAGTTATGGATGTAACGGGTAATTTATTAATTTGTTTGGGAGAACGTTCTAACCTATCTACAAGGGTTTTGGCTCAATCTGTTAGCAGCAGTTGGGGAAAGGTTATTCGCATAACCACAACGGGTAGTCCTGCGCCAGGTAATCCTATATTTGAGGGAGTTGACGCTTTGCCAGAACTATTTAGCATGGGTCATAGAAACCCGCAAGGATTAGCCATTCATCCAAGTAGTGGTGAAGTTTGGTTAAGCGAATTTGGCCCAAGGGGTGGCGATGAAGTAAACCGCTTGCAAGCAGGTAAAAACTATGGCTGGCCTACTATTACTTATGGCATAGAATATGGGGGACAAACCATTGGGGCCGGCATTCAACAAAAGGATGGAATGGAACAACCTGTTTACTATTGGGATCCAGTGGTATCTCCAAGTGGTATGACATTTTACAAAGGAAATCGCGTTCCCGAATGGCAAAATAATTTGTTTATTGGCGCCCTAAGTGCTACGCATATTATTAGGTTACATATAGGAAATAATACCGTTATGGGCGAGGAGCGTTTATTGGCCAGCGAAGGACAACGATTTAGAGACATTTGCCAAGGCACAGATGGCGCCTTATATGCTATTACTGATGCCGGCAGGTTGTATAAAATTGATAAAGAATAAGGAATCACCTTTTTTACCTCCACATACTTTCTTAACTTGCAGCCCCGATTGAATAAGCGCAATGGGTGAGAATTTTAACAGTATGTACAGAACAAATACGTGTGGCGAATTAAGAATTGCTGATGTAGGCAAAAAAGTAACTTTGTGTGGTTGGGTGCAAAAAAGTCGTGATTTAGGTGGCATGACTTTTATAGATTTGCGCGATAGGTTCGGCCTAACCCAATTGGCATTTAACATGGAAACCCATGCTGCAGTTTGTGAGCAAGCACGTAAAATGGGGAGAGAATTTGTGTTGCAAGCAATTGGTTTGGTAAAAGAGCGTGAAAATAAAAATGCGAATATCCCTACTGGCGACATAGAAATTATAGTAACAGATTTGGTGGTATTAAATGAGGCCAAAACGCCTCCGTTTACCATAGAAGATAATACAGACGGTGGCGATGATTTGCGCATGAAATACCGCTATTTAGATTTGCGCCGTGCACCTGTTAGAAACAATATGTTGTTGCGCCATAAAATGGCCCAACAAACACGCTTGTTTTTAGATTCGCAAGATTTTACGGAGGTAGAAACGCCCGTGCTTATTAAGTCAACCCCTGAAGGTGCCAGAGATTTTGTGGTACCCAGTAGAATGAATCCGGGTCAATTTTATGCGTTGCCGCAAAGTCCGCAAACCTTTAAGCAATTGCTTATGGTGGCGGGTTTAGATAGGTATTACCAAATTGTAAAATGTTTTAGAGACGAAGATTTGCGTGCAGATAGACAGCCAGAGTTTACCCAAATAGATTGTGAGATGAGCTTTGTAGAGCAAGAAGATGTGCTGGCAATGTTTGAGGGTTTGGTGAAACATTTGTTTCATTCTGTTAAAGGAATTTCCATTCCAGAAGTACCGCGCATGACTTACGCCGATGCCATGAAATTCTACGGTTCAGACAAGCCAGATACCCGATTTGATATGCGTTTTGTGGCTTTAAACAACGCCGAAAACAATGTTGTGGGAGGCAAAAATTTTAAAGTATTTGATGAGGCAGAATTAGTAGTGGCTATTTGTGCCAAAGGTGCCGCAAATTACACACGCAAACAATTAGATGAGTTAACAGATTTTGTAAAAAAGCCTCAAATTGGCGCAAGTGGATTGGTGTATGCGCGCGTGAACGAAGATGGCACAATTAAATCGAGCGTAGATAAGTTTTACGATGAGCCTGCCTTGCAAAATTGGGCCAAAGCTTGTTCGGCTGAACCCAATGATTTAATTTTAATTTTGGCCGGTTCAGACCAAAAAACCAGAAAAGCCATGAACGAGTTGCGCCTAGAGATGGGAACGCGTTTAGGTTTAAGAAATAAAGATTCGTATGCCTGTTTGTGGGTATTAGATTTCCCCTTGTTGGAGTTTAGCGAAGAAGACAATCGCTATTTTGCTATGCACCATCCATTTACAGCACCCAAGCCAGAAGATGTGGCCTTATTAAGTGCGGGTAAATTGGGTTCGGTTCGAGCCAATGCCTATGATTTAGTTATAAATGGCGTAGAAGTAGGGGGTGGTTCGGTGCGCATTTTTAACAAAGATTTGCAAGCCCAAATGTTTGAAGTGCTTGGTTTTACTAAGGAAGAAGCGCAAAATCAATTTGGATTTTTAATGAATGCTTTTGAATTTGGCGCTCCGCCTCATGCAGGTATAGCTTTTGGATTTGATAGATTATGCTCTTTATTTGGTGGCGCAGAAAGCATCAGAGACTTTATTGCTTTTCCTAAAAATAATTCGGGCAGAGACGTTATGATTGATGGTCCGAGTGCCCTTGATGAAAAGCAATTAAATGAATTACACATTGCCTTAAAAAAGTAAAAAGCGTTTTGGTTGATAGTGTGTGGACTTTTTTCTGGTAAATAGGATTGAATATATAATGGCCTTAAACAGGCGTTGTTGCTACAATCTTAGAACAATACTAAAAACAAACTTACCCATTTGGTTCGAACCAAAGGTTTGCCTGCTTTGAAAAGTTGCAGGGATGGGTTATTTTTATAAACTAAAATAAACGATTGATATGGCTTTAGACATTACCGGTAAAATTATTCAAATTTTGCCAAGTACTACAGGAACCAGTAAGGCTGGAAAAGATTGGGTAAAACAAGAATTTATTGTGGAAACGCAAGAAGCATACCCTAAAAAAATATGTGTAAGTTTAATGGGCGATAAAGTTCAGGAACTAAAAAAGTATGTGCCAGGAAACGAAGTTAAGGTTTCTTTAAACATTGAATCGCGCGAGTACCAAGGAAAATGGTATACCAATGTAAATGCATGGCGCATTGAGCCAGGCAATGCAGCGGGTGGACCACCATCTAACCAAGGTGGCGGCGATGAGCATATGGGCGGCAGTTCTGAGCCAGAACAAAGCTATTCGCAAGAAACCAGCACCGATGACTTACCTTTCTAAACAAATACTTTGATACGCTACGTAAGCCATGCAGAAATAGACCAAGCCAAGTGGGATCTCTGTATAGAGCAATCTCCTAATGGATTGGTGTATGCTTACAGTTGGTATTTAAATATTGTTTCTCCCAATTGGGATGCTTTAATATTAGATGATTACCTTGCGGTGATGCCATTAACGGCTCACCGCAAGTATTTTATTCAATATCTTAGTCAGCCTTTCTTTACCCAACAATTAGGGGTATTTGCAAAGCAAGCCATCTCCCAAGAAATATTGCAAAATTTTCTGCAAGCTATCCCAAGTAAATTTAGGTTTATAGATATTCAGCTTAATGAACAAAATCAGTTATTAAACCCCAAGATTAAAGTGCGGAAAAGGCGCAATTATGTGCTAGACCTCGCCAAACCTTACGATAAAATTGCCAAAGATTACAATACCCAAAACAAAAGAAATTTAAAGCGAGCAAAAAAATTTGAATTACAAATTCAAAGTATTAGTACGCTTGAAACAATTTTGTTTTATAAATTACACAAGGCTTTAACCACAAAAGGAGTAAAAGAGGCAGACTACGCCCGCTTACAATTGCTGATGGATAAGGCTTCTGAACAGCAAAAAATTATTTGTAAAGGCGTGTTTGATAAATCAGGTGAGTTATTAGCTGCCGGGGCTTTTTTAGCCCATAAGAATAGAATCATATTTTTATTGGGAAATGGTTCTGAATTGGGTAAAGAAAAAGGTGCCATGACTTACCTCATGGATAATATTATTTTCTTGTTTGCAGACCACCGTATGATATTAGATTTTGAAGGTTCGGAGATAGAAGGAATTGCTCGTTTCTTTAGAAGTTTTGGTGCCGAAAAAAGAAATTATTATCGCTATAAACTTAATCGCTTACCTTGGATTTTGAGACTTTTTAAAAACTAAACAATGAAACTTGCTGCCATAGATATCGGTTCAAATGCTGTACGCTTGCAAATAGTGAGGGTTAATGAAATTGGTTCAGCCGAACGGTTTAAAAAAATAGAATTTGTGCGCATACCTATTCGTTTGGGCGATGATGCTTTTAAGGAACAATGGATTAGTAAAGAAAAACGAAAGCTATTTATGCAAGCGATGACCTCTTTTAAAGCTTTGATGCAAGCTTTTGAGGTAGATCATTATTTGGCTTGTGCCACCAGTGCCATGCGTGAAGCTAAAAACGGGAAGAAGATTGTTAAAAAAGTGGAAGAAGAAATTGGACTAAAGATTCATATTATCAATGGTAAAAAAGAAAGTGAGTTAATTCTGGCTTCAATCCTTCATATTTTTGAGGAGAATAAAAATTATTTAACCATTGATGTGGGTGGTGGTTCTACCGAAATGACCATTATTTCTAATCAAAAGATTATTAATTCGGTGTCTTTTGATATTGGTACCGTTCGATTGATGGATGGGGCAGTTTCAGAAAAAACATGGCAAACTATCGAATATTGGGTTCAGCATAAAACAATCGGTTTAGAACCTATGTTGGCCGTAGTAACGAGTGGTACTATTAATAAAATTCTGGGTTTATTGCATCCCAATCAAGTGGTAAAATCCATTTCAAGAACGGAGCTCAAAGACTTTCACCGGAAGGTAAGTAAAATGTCGCTGCAAGAGCGGGTAGAAAAATACAAACTCAATATGGATAGGGCAGATATCATTGATGTTTCGGCAGATATATACTTGCGTATTTTAAATTGGGCTGGGGTAAAAACTATTTTAAGCCCAGATAACAGTGGCCTAAAAGATGGCATGTTGCATGTGTTGTATCAAAAGTTCTATCAACAATAAAAAAGCCATTCAACAAGCAGGTTTATACCAACTTATTGAATGGCTTTTAGTAAGAAGTAACCAAATATTATTTTACATTCATTAGTTCTACGTCGAATATAAGGGTGGCATTTGGTGGAATTACGCCACCTGCGCCGTTTGGTCCGTAAGCTAAATCACTTGGAATAAGCAAACGCATTTTATCTCCCACGTGCATTAACGCAATACCTTCTTCCCAACCTTTAATAACCATACCTTGTCCTAATGGAAAGCTAATGGGTTCGCCTCTTTCAACCGAAGAATCAAAGGTTTTACCGTCCATTAAATAACCTGTATAATGTACATCTACAGTTTTACCATTTTCAGCTCTGGCGCCATCGCCTTTCTTTACAATAATGTATTTTAAACCACTGGCTGTTGTTAAGGTATCTTTTCCTTTCACATCGTATGGAGCAGCTTTAACGGGTGTACTGGCATCTAACACTTCAATATCAAAAACCAAAGTGCTGTTAGGAGGGATGGTTCCCATATCTCTTTCGCCATATCCAATACTTGGTGGAATGGTAAAAGTAGCTTTATCGCCTATGTTTAAAAGGGCTAAACCTTCGTCCCAACCTCTAATTACCTGGCCACCGCCAACCTTAAAAGAAAATGGTTGGTTGCGGTCTTTAGAGCTGTCAAATTTAGTTCCATTGGTTAATTTACCGGTGTAGTGCACACTTACTTTGTCGCCAATTTCTACTTTTCGGCCTGAACCGATCTCAGTTACCTTGTATTTGAGTCCGGAAGCGGTGGTGATTTCTTCGTTCAATTTAATATTTCTTTTAGTGGTGTTAGATTCTTTTTTAGCCTGACCTTTAGCAGCTTTTGCATTGGGTTCTTTTTTACCTGCGGCTGGTTTTGCTTTTTCTTTTTTCTCCTTAGCTGGTTTGTCTTGCGCCATGCTTGGAACTGTAAATGCCAAGGCAGCAGCTAATAATACATACTTTATCATAATTAATTAATTTTAACAAGTTCTACATCAAAAACTAAAGTAGAGAAAGGAGGAATTGGTCCGCTACCACGTGGTCCGTAAGCTAAAGACCAAGGAATAACCAATTGGTATTTGTCGCCTTCTTTCATCAATAAAAATCCTTCATCCCAGCCAGCAATTACTTGTCCTGCACCAACTGTAAATGTAAAATCAGGAGTTCCTTCTTTGGTTTCATCAAACACGGTACCATCTAATAAAGTACCGCGATATTTTACAGTAACTTTGTTTCCTTTTTTTACAGCTTTTCCTTTTCCAGCTTCTTTTACAAGGTAACGGAGACCAGAACTAGTTTGTTTTACATCTGTTAAACCACTTAGGAAACTGCTTAAGGCAATCGAATCTTTTACTTCAAATTCTTTGTTTTGTCCGTCAATTTTTTCTTGCATTTCTTGTGGGTTGTAAATATCCAACAAAGAGGCATAAAACGTAATCATATCGCCAGATTTAACCCCAGGAGGTAATCCTTCGCCAAAATTCCCATAAAGCGTATCGGCTACAATTTTAAAGATGGCGCTATCCCCTTTTTTCAACACAGCAAATACTTCTTTTAAGCTTGGTTCGCCCGCAGGAATGTAGTAGGGTTTGTTGTTTTTGTAGGAATCAAATAGGGCCGAATCATTTTTGTCTAACACACCTTTTAAGTGAATATGCAAGTTGTCGCCTTCAGCTACCATACGTGCATTTTCATCTGTTTTAATAATTTTGTATTGGGTTCCGTTAGGAGTTGATTCGAAGCGATTATTACAAGCGCTGATAACTAAAATGGCAACGAATGCCAAAAGGATGTTTTTCATTATATATGTAATTTAATTGTTTAAGTAATCTTTATATTGTGTTAAGGCATCTTTAAATTTAGCTTCAACATTTTCTATGGTATCCATACTTTCTCCGCCAGCCGCGTTAAAATGTCCGCCGCCATTAAAGTATTTACGGGCAAATTCATTTGCTGGGAAAGTGTCTTTGGATCTAAACGACATTTTCCTGGCTACTTTTCTATCAATAATGAGCACAGAGAATTTTATTCCAGAGATGGATAATCCATAATTTACCAATCCTTCACTATCGCCAGTGATGATATGGAATTTTTTCAATTCTTCTTCTGTAACAACAATGAGGGCCGTATTAAATTCTTTTAAGATTTGAAGTTTCTCACTGAGGCAGAACCCTATGAATCGTGTACGATTTTCGGAGTAATTGTCGTAAATAGACTCGTAAATTTTGTTCGATTTGGCACCTTTTTCCAATAGCATGGCCGCTACTCGGTGGGTGGTTGCTGTAGTAGAAGGATGTTTAAAAGAGGCTGTATCTGTAACAATGCCTGCGTATAAACAACTGGCAATTTCTTCATCTATTAAATCTACATCTCCCATTAATTCTATGAACCAAAAGATAAGTTCTGCAGTAGAACTTGCTTTGGTTGTCCAAAGGCGGTAATCTTCAAATCCTTCTGGCTCTAAATGGTGGTCTATGAGCACTTTTTGGGCAGAAGAAGTGCGCACATATTCTCCCAGTTTATTAATTCTTTTTATGGCATTAAAATCTAAACAGAAAATATAGTCTGCATCTGCTACAAGGTCTATGCTTTTTTCTTCAAATTCTTCAAAGTTAATGACCGTATTTTCGTTGGGCATCCATTTAAGAAAGTCGCCGTAATCTGTAGGACTAACAATTTGTGCGGG
>JAUYMZ010000362.1 GCA_030699355.1 Bacteroidota bacterium
CAATTTAGGCACCGAATCGGTATTTAATAAGGCGCACAATTATCCCGCAAATTTTACCCATTTAAACCGTGTAGAAAAGTTTTTTAACAGCCTGTTTGCTCAACCAGACTGGGCCATTCAGCCCAAATCGAGCAGTTTTAAAAAATTATTTCGTCCCATTTCATTCGAAAGTTATAGTTATGGCAATGCAAACTTAGCCGGGTTTGGACCAGTGGTACCAGAAGTATTATTGGTTATTTTTCCTTTGGGCTTATGGGCACTTTTTAGGTTCGAACCAAAAAAAAGACGTAATTATTTATTTGCTGCCAGTATCCTTATAGCCAGTGTGCTTATTAATCCTGAAGCTTGGGTATTGCGCTATGTTCCGCAATTTTGGTTGATTATTTTGCTTTTAATTATTCCAATTCTTCAATACAAAAAAACCTATTGGATAGGCATGCTCGCCGCCGGAATTTTAGTTTGTGGCAATTTGGTGTTGGGATATCAATATTTAAAAAAATGCAACATACATACCCACGAATTAATTAACCAAGTAGAATTAGTAAAACACAGTCATGGTACGTTTATGTTTGATGCAGGTTGGTCTAAACCCTTTCAATACAGAATAGAAAAATTAGGTCTGAACCTAAGCGAACAAGAAAAACTCAACCCCAAAGACAGTTTAGTAAAGCCATTTACTGGAGGCTTGGGAGCATATTTTAAGAAAAGAAATGATAAATAATCAAAGATTTTTTTAATTTCGACGCATTCAAAAAAATATATGTCTACGGAAAGAATATTAATTATTGGCTCAAATGGCCAAATTGGGCTTGAATTAGCCGAGAATTTAAGAAAGTCTTATGGTTCAGAAAATGTTATTTGCAGTGATGTACGCAAATTAGACAACCAAATTGCACCCTTTGAAACATTAGATATTTTGGATCAAACCAAACTACACGAGATTGTAAAAAAATACAATATAACCCAAGTATATTTATTAGCAGCCTTATTAAGCGCAACCGCAGAAAAAAACCCCAAATTTGCTTGGGATTTAAACATGAATGGCTTATTTCATGTATTAGATTTAGCCAAAGAAGGAATAATTAAAAAAATATATTGGCCTAGTTCTATTGCCGTATTTGGCCCAACAACGCCGCGCCAAAATACACCTCAATACACCGTTATGGAGCCCAATACCATTTATGGCATAAGCAAGCAAGCTGGCGAGCGCTATTGCGAATATTACCATCAAAAATATGGAGTAGATGTGCGCAGCATTAGATACCCAGGATTAATAGGTTGGAAGAGTGCGCCCGGCGGTGGCACCACAGATTACGCGGTTCATATTTACCATGAAGCCTTAAAAAATAAATCATACGAATGTTTCTTGAGCGCAGAAACAGCTTTGCCAATGATGTACATGCCAGATGCCATTAGAGCAACTATTGAACTGATGGAAGCGCCAGCAGAGCAAGTTAAGATTAGGAGCAGTTACAACTTAGGAGGTATTAGTTTTAACCCCGAAGAAATAGCAGCCAGTATTCGCAAATACATTCCAGGATTTACCATTAGCTATAAGCCAGATTTTAGACAAGCCATTGCAGATAGCTGGCCACAAAGCATCAACGATTCAGAAGCCAGAAATCATTGGGGCTGGAAACCTGAGTTTGATTTGGATGGCATGACCAAAGAGATGCTAGATAACTTAAAAGCAGATTATCAATAAATCACTTTGCCTATTAGCTGTAAATCTAATATGAATCATTTTTATACGTAACTTTTGTTGCTTAAGAGTGGTTTTAATTTGTTGACCTTTGATTAACAAATTAAAACTACTATGAAAAATCGAAAAATCTTAACGCTATTTGCCAGTTTCATTCTATTTACAATTTCTATTGTTAATGGTCAAACTGCACCCTTTCAGGTAGCCATAGAACCTATGAGCATTCCCAGTTTAGGGGGATTACAATCGTTTGCAGTAGGTCAACATAATGAACAATGGCTCTTGGTAGGTGGTAGGTTAGATGGCCTACACCGCAGGCAACCTTTTGCCGCATTTGATGTGGCTGGTAATAACAATCAGCTGATAGTGGTTGACCCAAACACCAAACAAAAATGGACGGCACCACTTACCAGTCTTGCTGCCAGTATACAAGAACATTTAAGTTCAACCAATATCCAATTTTACCAAGAAGGAGAATACCTCTATCTTATTGGTGGATATGGCTATAGCGCCATAAATGCCAATCATATAACCTTTCCAAATTTAACTGCTATTCAAATTCCAATGATTATAAATGCCATTAAAAATGGCAGTGCCATTGCACCCTTTATTCGCCAAATGAGCGACACCCTTTTTGCGGTTACTGGAGGCTCACTTAAAAAAATTAACCAAACCTTTTATTTGGTGGGTGGGCAAAAATTTATTGGCAGGTATAACCCAATGGGCCCAACAAGCGGGCCAGGATTTTTTCAAGAATATACCAATGCTATTAGAAAATTTAGACTTTCAGACAATGGAACCCAATTAAGTATTACACATTTACCAAGCTTGGTAGATGCTATCAATTTACATCGAAGAGATTACAATGTAGTACCGCAAATATTACCCACTTTAGAAGAAGGAATAACCGCATTTTCTGGTGTTTTTCAGCCTACCGCCGATTTACCCTATTTAAACTGTGTTACCATTGATAGTGTTCAAGCATTGGTAAACAATGCCTTTGCACAATATTATAACCATTACCATTGCGCCAATATTCCCTTATACAGCGCAAGTCAAAACGAAATGCACACCGTATTTTTTGGAGGCATTGCACAATATTACGACAAGCAAGGCACCTTGGTTCAAGACAATAATGTACCTTTTGTAAATACCATTGCACGCGTAACACGTAAGCAAAATGGCGAAATGGCCGAATACAAATTGCCAATAGAAATGCCAGGATTATTGGGTTCAGGCTCAGAGTTTATACCTGTAAAAACAATCGCTCATTATGCCAATGAAGTGATAAAATTAGATAATTTAACCAACGACACCAACATGGTAGGCTATATATTTGGAGGAATAAGCAGTTCGGCACCCAATATTTTTTTTACAAACACCGGTACACAAAGTGCGGCTAGTAATCAAATTTTTAAAGTGTATATTATTAAAAATAGCCTTTCTGGGTTGCATCAATTAAATGAGCAGAGCACAAGCAGCTTGCACATGCAAGTATATCCTAATCCCAACAATGGCCATTTGTTTATTAAATTTAACATCCTATATCGGGCTGAACCAATCACTTTGAGCATTCAAGATAACATGGGTAAAATTATTAAACGAACCACCCTTGAAAACTTAAAAATGGGTGAAAATATTTATAGCCAAAAAATGAGAGGCCTTGCAAACGGTGGTACCTATTATGTAACGATAGAAACATCCAAAGAAAAATCAACTCAAAAAGTAATTATAAACCCTTAAATAAAAACAAAATGAAAAACTTGCTTATCGTGGCAATTATGATTGTCGTTACAGCAACAAGCTGTAAAAAAGATGAAGAAAAAACATCCAGTAACGATATTGGAGCACAAATCAATGATTTTCCAAAAGAGAGCTTAAATGCAGACGAATTAGCTAGCTTAAAAATAATGCGTGAAGAAGAGAAACTGGCGCATGATGTGTACATGAATTTATATAGAAAATGGAATACACCAATTTTTTCAAACATTGCAGCAAGCGAGCAAACACATTCCAATGCAGTTTTAACGCTTTTAAACAAATACCAAATTACAGATCCAGTAGGAAATAATGCAGAAGGTATTTTTACAGACACTACACTTCAAACCATCTACAACCAACTAGTGGTTAAAGGCAATTCAAGTAATCTCGATGGATTTATAGTAGGAGCTACAGTGGAAGATTTAGATATTTTTGATTTAAACCATTGGCTAACCAAAATAGATAATCAAGATATAAAATTTGTTTATGAGAATTTGAATAAAGGTAGCAGAAATCACTTACGTTCATTTTACACTCAAATACTACAATCTGGCGGAACCTACAAGGCTCAATATTTAACTCAAGAGCAATTAGAAGCTATAATAAATAGCCCTAAAGAAACAGGTTCGTGGTAAAAATATGGGATAGCTGCTGTGTAACTATTTAGTAAACACAGCGGCTGTCCAATTATTTTGATGTGTGCTATTTAAAAAAACGAAACCTTCTTTTTCTGCAGCTAGTTGCAAATCGGGAAGGTCTGTTGTATAAAAACCTGAAATTACCAATTTTCCATCCGTTGCAAGCATAGGAAAAAGATTGGCAAAGCTATCCATCAGAATATTTCTATTGATATTGGCCAGGATTACATCAAAAGTTTGATTAGGAATGGCACGCAAATCACCTTCAATAAACTGTATAGGCTGAACCGAATTAAGCGCAATATTTTCTAAAATATTTTCTGCCGCCCAAGTATCAATATCATTGGCTACAATGTGCGCAGCACCTAGTTTGTCAGCTAAAATAGCTAAAATACCAGTGCCACTGCCATAATCAAAAACACGCTTTAAGTTTAGGTTCAGCCCAAGCATGAGTTGCATAATGGTAAAGGTAGTTTCGTGGTGGCCGGTTCCAAAAGAAGTTTTGGGTTGAATGATTAATTCTAAAGGATAATTGGCATCAGGTTGATGAAAAGGGGCACGAATGCGCAATTGATTAGCTATACAAACAGGTTCAAAATTACTTTCCCATTCGGCATTCCAATTTTGCTGCGCCATTTTCACAATTTCAACGGCACTCTCATCCAAATTATAGGCATGTAAAACCTCCCAAAACAGCGACTCATTAAAGTCGGTTTCAGGCAGGTAGGCTTCAAAACCCATTTCATTTTCCAGAAATCCTTCAAAATTAATTTCGGCCAATTCTGCCGTTAAAATCTCAGTTAAATCTGGGTTACAAGAAATCTTGCACAAAATATAGTATGACATTTATAATTAAATATTTAATTTGGTAAAAATTTTAAAGCCTTGCGTACAAAATTACTCTTAATTTTTTCAATAGCCCTTTTTATAAGTGATATTTTTGCGCAAAACCTCCCGTTTGAACATATCAATGAATCAAAAGGACTGGGTCAAAACAATATTTTATCCTTGCATCAAGGTCCTAGTGGGTTTATTTGGGTTGGAACCCAATTTGGCCTATTACGATACGATGGCCATGAATTTGAGAAGATAATTGAATTAGAAGGAAGTGGAGAAGATGCCACCATTTTATCGATTTCCAGCAATCATAATACCTTAGCCGCATTAGGACAACGACGAATCTTTTTAGTAGATAAAAATACATTAAGCTACCAAAGCGTTGCATTCCCTCCAAATAAAATAATAAAGCCCAACAAGATTATCATTTTACGAAACACCCTTGTAATTTCGGCCGAAGACGGATTGTGGAGTTTTAAATTAGGGGGCAATTATTTTGAAAATATCCATCCTAAATCTCCCATTACAGATATTCAAAGCATAGCAACAGGTAAGGTAATATACAGCAATTCTGAAGGCTTTTGGGCATATTACCCGTTCACTAAAAAAAGAGTTCCCATCAAATATTTCCCTAGTTCTTTTATCAAACATTTTGGTCTGAACCAACACCAAGAAATTTATTGGTTAGAGGGCAATAATGAATTTTATATTGGACATTTAAAACAAAATAAAATAAGCGGGATTAAGCAAATTGAGCTTAAATTAAACGATGCAAGTACCAGCGTTCAAGTTTATCAAAACAATTACTATCTAGGAACTAAAAAAGGACTCTTGCAGATAAACCCATCTGGAGAAACAAGGCTTATCAATCAGAAGGAAGAACAAGCCAATTCTCTTTCACAAAATTCGGTTTCCTGCATGTTGGTTGATGGGGTAAATAATTTTTGGGTAGGAACAGAAAAAGGAGGAATCAATTTACACAATCCCCAACGGTATAAATTTTCTTCCATTTCCTTTTTAGACGGTAGTAAATTTTCTAAATGCAAAGAAATACTATCCTTTACCGAAACAGAAAATGGCGAAATTTTATTTCAAAATTCACTCGGGAATATGGGGCTATTTAATCCGCAAAGTAAAGAAATTGAAAAGTGGCTTACTACGGATATTATCGGCAATTGTATGCTGGCAGAAACAAATAATCCTGCGCAATTTTTAATAGGTACACCCAAAGGATTGTATTCATATTCGCACCCAACAGGGACGGTAAAGTTTATCAGTACAAAAGACAGCATTAAAAACTTTGAAAGTGATATAAAATGCATTTTGCCTTACAAAAATGGAACCTATTGGATGGCAGGTAATGATGGATTGTTTTTGTTTCATGCCGAATGTAACAAAACCATCGAATTTTATGGAATAGCAAACAGTAATTTAGGAACAGACAATATTAGAAACATTCAATTCATAAATAAGAACGAAATGCTTATCAGTACCAGTAAAGGATTGTACCTTTTTAAGCTTCGCCAAAAGCAATTCGAATTGATTAGGTTGAGTGGAAAAAAGAACGAATCTATGGTATCTATGGCAACTACCGATAGTGAAGGAAATATATGGGTAGGTACCGCTGGAAATGGTATTTTTATTTTGAAAAAAAATGGAGAAAAACTAATTATTAATAGCCAATTAGGTCTTGCCAATCCACAAATTTTTACTCTCCTATTTAATCAAGATAAGTCGCAATGTTGGGTATCAACCAACAAAGGAATTTCGAGTATTGATGCCAAAACATTTGCGGTTAAAAATTACTACATCCAAGATGGCTTGCAAGGAAGTGAGTATACAGAATCAGCCTCCTTATTAACTAAAAATGGGACTATTTTTATGGGTGGAATTTCAGGCTTTAATTACTTTAACCCAAAGCAAGTTATTGCCAACCCCAATGCATGCAAAATTGCCATAAAAGGCTTGCGCGTTTTTAATCAAAAACTTCCTTACGAAACATTCTACAATATTCCGAGTTCAAAAAACTTTATATCATTTGAGTATACTGCCCTAAACTTTAATTTAAGTGGTACACAATCTTATTATTATATGTTAGAAGGCATTGATACAGGGTTTAATGAAGTGGGAAGAAGGCGTTTTGCTAGTTTTGGACAATTAGCCCCTGGAAATTACACTTTCAAAGTTAGAGTTGCCAACGAAAACAATGAAATCGGATTAAATGAGGCTAGTATCTCATTTAATGTTATTCCAGAAATTTACCAAACAGGCTGGTTTAAAATTACGAGCAGCATCCTGTTGGCAGCAATTATTGCCCTTATTATTTATTTTAGAACCCAACGTGCTTTGGCAGAAGAAAAAGAAAAAGGAATACAAAGTAATATGATTGCCCTACTTGAGTTAAAAGCCTTGCGTGCTCAAATGAATCCGCACTTTATTTTTAATTCATTAAACTCCATTCAATATTTTGTAATGAATAATGAAGGAAAAGAAGCGGCAAAATACTTGAGCAAATTTGCCAAACTCATTCGCATGATTTTGGATATTTCAGAACAAACATTTGTTAGCATACATAGCAAAATAGAGTTTTTAAAACTATACGTAGATTTAGAAGCCCTTAGGCTAAACAACACCTTTACCTCTGAGTTTTGGGTCGACCCAAATTTAGACCAAAGTATTTTAATTCCTACCTTACTTATTCAGCCACATGTAGAAAATGCCATTTGGCATGGATTACAATCTAAGCAAGGAAACAAAAAGCTATTGGTTCAATTTATTAACTTTAATGAAGAGACCGTGCAAGTTATTGTGAGTGATAACGGAATTGGCAGGCAAGCAGCCATGGACATTAAAAAACAAAAAATAAGTTTGCATCAATCAAAAGGGTCGAAAATAAGTGAAGATAGAATCCATAGTTTAAATAAACTTTTTGGAACCAACCCAAAAATAGAAATTATTGATTTATATGATGAAAATAATTTAGCTTGCGGCACAAAGGTTATCATTAATGTTCCAATAATTCATGGATAATGTACTTAAAACACTGATTGTAGAAGACGAGGCTAGGGGGCGAAATGCGCTAAAGGCCATGTTAAAGGAAATAAGCGAGGTAAATCTTATCGGAGAATCACCCGATGTGGAAGATGCTATTCTTAAAATTCAAATTCACAATCCAGATTTGGTGCTGCTAGATATAGAAATGCCCTTTAAAAATGGCTTCGATTTATTAGCAGCCTTACCAAACAGAACCTTTGATGTAATATTTACAACAGCTTACGATTCTTATGCCATTAAAGCCATTAAGTTTAGTGCCATAGATTATTTATTAAAACCCATAGACCCAGAAGAATTAAAGATTGCCATTGACAAAACATTTGAAAAGCGAAAAAAAATACAGCATCAACCTCAATTGCAAATCAATAATTTATTAGATAACCTTAAAGCCATCAATAAACAAAACTTTAAATTATCTTTACCTACCTCAGATGGAGCTATTTATATTCCAATTGATGAAATTATAAGATGTGAAAGCGATACCAATTATACCAAGTTCTATTTTATAAATGAAGATAGACCTACTGTGGTATCTAAAACTTTAAAAGATTATGATGAATTATTAACCGACTTTGGATTTTGTAGGGTACATCATTCTCATTTAGTTAATTTAAAATTTATAAAAAAGTATATCAGAGGAGAGGGAGGCACAGTGGTAATGTCGGATGGCACAGAAG
>JAUYMZ010000365.1 GCA_030699355.1 Bacteroidota bacterium
ACTCCATTTACGTTGATGAAGTAGATACCAGCGTTTACAGCTTCCAATTCTGGAAGTAAAATGCTATTCATACCTTCTTTAACGTTTACAGAGCGTGTTGCAATTTCTTTTCCTTGTACATCCACAATGGTAATGGTATAAGGTGAAGTATTTGCAGAAACAAATTCAATTTTGGTTGAACCAATAAATGGATTTGGAATAGCTGTTACATTGCTTAAACTTAACTCGCTACGTTCAACTTTAACAATATTGCTAAAGCTTTCTGTTTCGTCAAAATCAATCTGACGTAAACGGTAGTATAAAGTATTAGCCAAGGTAAACGCTTTTTCATCTAACAATAAGTAATTGCTAATTTGAGAAGTTGTTCCGTTTCCTTTCACAAAATTAACGGCGTCAAATTTTCTACCATCTAATGAACGTTCAACCATAAATCCTTTGTTGTTTAATTCCATAGCGGTTTTCCAAGTTAACAATACATCGTTGTTTAATGGATTTGCATTAAAGGTAATTAACTTCACAGGTAATGGATTTACAAAAGAATCACTTCCTAAAGTAAATTCTCCAAATACCCTTAAGTCTAAACGGTTAGCAACCAAAGAAGCATTAGTACCAGTAGCAAAATCGTAAACTCCTGCAGTATCCCAATTGGCTGTTGCATTGGCTCTGCGTATAATAGTTAATGATGAAATGGCATTTACACCTGCAAAAGCATCTGCTTGCAAGGCTAAATTATAACTGCCATTTGGACCAGGATTGAATCCGTTACCAGCTTCGATTCTCCAAACACCATTTTCAGATACTTTGTTTACTGGTAAGAAACCATCTAAGAAAGGAATACCTGCTGAAGTAGGAATACCCGGTACAAATCTAGCGATTACAGTACCACGTGTTACCGGAGCCACTGCTGTGCTCATAGTTACTCTTCTGCTAGCAGTACCTTCTACTAATGGGAAAGAAACGATGGCAGCGGCAGTATCAACCCAACGGGCCAAAGTACCTTGTACACCACCAGCACCAGTAATGGTACCCATGTTTGTTCTATCCCCAACAGTTAAGATTAAATTGTTGTTACCCACAATTCTTCCACTTACTAAGTTTAAAGAATCCCAAGCACTTAGGTTTTCAGCAGATGCAGCATTTAAGTTAACAACTGCGTTGTTGTTAAGGTTGATGCTAGCTACTGTCTGACTAATAACACCGTTTACAGTGGCGTTTGCATTAAATGCTAAGCGGTCGTTTAAGTTTCTGTTAGTACGGGTTGGTGTCCAGTTAGCTGCTGTTCCAAATGTACCAGGTGCTGTTTGGTTCCAAACATACGTAGTAGGAGTTGGAGCAGGTAAGATGTTAACAGAATAATCTTCAGTTTCTCCATATCCATAAGTACCGCATGGAGCAATAGGACTGATTGTAGTTTCAATCATTGCAACACGCATTCTTTTAACACCCGGTTCTACATTTAATGGAATAGTGATATCACCTGTGCGGAAAACCGCGGTTCCGTATAAGAAACTAGGTGTCATATGAACTTCTTCACCTGCATCGGTAAAGTCACCATCATCGTTAAAGTCTATCCAAATTCCTAATACACCATTGTAGTCGCCACCACAAGTACTGGTATGAACCGAGAATGGAGTGGTAGAACCTGCTAATAGATTAGGAGCAGCAACAGTGGTAAAGTTAGAGTAGCCACCTTGAATAGAACCTGCGCCACCTGTTGTAGTACAACTAGATGTATTATTTAGGGTTCCTAAGGTTACATTCCAAATTTCACCATCTGCCAAAGGTACAGTGGCTGCCGAAGCACAATAAGGAGCTCTAATCATACGAGCACCTGCAGGAGCCGTTGTAGTTGGAGTTTGTGGGGCAGCTCCTACAGTAATAGAAGTTACCTCTAAATCTACCGAATCGCCTATTACAGCTGTTGCAGGAATATTATAAGTTACCCAGAAATAGTTGGTATCATTTAACAAGTTTCTGCTACCAGTAATATTAAATGGAGCAGCATTTGTGCCCGAACCACCGAAGAATACTGGAGATACTAAGTTTGGATTAGCACCAGTATACCAAACAATAATACTATCAATGTTTGTTAGCGGATTGGCAGAACCGTTTGTATTTAAACTAAATTCAGTTACAGGAATAGTGGCACCTGATGATGATGTTACCACCATTACACGAGCCATTTGGTTTAACGTACTTCCTCTTTCTACTTTGCTTAAAGTTGGGTGTATCATGTTTGAACCAATATAGGTCATTGGAACAGAAATTAACACATTACCAGCAGGAGCAGAAACAGCAGGAACTCTCCAAGTACCAAAGATTTCAGCAGAGTCGAAACGAGCATCAACCACATTTGCATTGGTGGCTGTTGTGCTGATATCGTATGCCAACCAATAGTTGTTGGTATCATTAACTGCAGTATCGCTAATCATAAAGTTAAAATCTCCACTAGGTGTTGCAACTGTACCTACTAAGTTAGCGGTGCTAAATGTAGCTGAGTTACCTGTTTTGTACAATTTAGCACTTAAGATATCACCCGCGCTAGTTGAACCAGAAGTGTTAAAGTTTAACTGAGAAATAATGCCTGGTAAACATGGTGTTGCCCTGGCCACTAATGGTATTCTTAAAATAGGGATATTAACCGCACCACCAGATGTGGTAGATACTTGTTGAATGGTAGTACTTGCTAAATAAGAAGCTGGTTCGTTTATAATATTTACATTATAATCTTCACCTTCGCCCCATCCTGAACTACTAGCTCCACAAGATTGGCCAGATGTTGGTTGCACATCATCACCACCTCTAATACGCAATCTTTTTATTCCTGAAACACCGCAAGGAACCCTAAAATTAATTACGGCTTGACCGTTTCCTCCAGCGTTGGCAGGAGTTTGTGCGCCTAAATCTTCACCTGGGTCATTAAAATCGCCGTCATCATTGTAATCAATCCATGCCCTAGCAAATTGGTTTCCATCTGGGCCATAATTTAAGGTAATAGTATAATCTATTCCTCCAATTAAATTTGGAGCTGGTAAGGTGCTGAAATAAGTATAGGGTCCGTTACATAGTGTATTGTTGTCGAGCGTTCCTAAACGAACACGGGCAATGTAATCAGTCCCGCAACCGCTTGCATAGGTTGTAACACAATGTGGAATTCTAATAATTCTAGCGCCTGCTGGTGCAGTTGTGGTAGGAGTTTGAGGTGTACCTGCAACAGTGATACCACTTAACTCAGCATCTAAAGAATCTCCACTTGTTGCGGTGGTAGGTAAGTTATAAGTTAACCAGAAATAATTGGTGTCGTTTAATAAATTACGTGAACCATTAATGTTAAATGCACCTGATTGGGCACCTACACCACCAAAGAAATTGGTAGCTGCAAAATTCGGATTAGAACCTGTATACCAAATTATAGCACTATCCATGTTGGTTAATGGGTTAGCAGAACCATTGGTGTTTAAACTAAATTGAGTAACAGCAATTGGTGCACCAGTTGAAGAAGTTCTAACCATAATCCTTAACATTTGGTTATTTACAGATGAATTTTCAACATTTGATAAAGTAGGATGAATAACATCTGAACCTAAATAAGTCATAGGTACAGTTACAACAACCGCTCCAGTTGGATTGGCATTGATAGGTGTTCTCCAAGCTCCAAATACCAAAGCACTATCAAAACGAGCATCTAATAAATTACTGTTTGAAGCACTCGATGAAACATCATAAGCCAACCAATAGTTATTGGTATCGTTAAAAGTAGTATCAGTTAATGGGAAACTAAATGCACCGCTTGGTGTACTAACTGTACCCACTAAATTGGTGGTAGAGAAAGGAGCGTTTACGCCTGTTCTATATAATTTAGCAGCTAAAATATCACCCACACTGGTTGTACCAGCTGTGTTAAAGTTTAATTGCTCAATGGTTCCTGGTACACATAAAGTAGAAATTACTTTTACAGGAACTCTTAAGATAGGAACATCAGTCGTTCCGGCACCCACTTGTGCAACCTGCTGAATAGCATTCGAAGCTAAGTAAGTTGGTGGTGCATTTACAATGTTTACAGTGTAATCTTCAGTTTCACCCCAATCGTAAGAGCCACATGAATTTGCTAAAGTTAATAAAGTAGACTCATCCAATACAATTCTCATTCTAGTAGGGCCGTTTAAAGCTGTACATGGAATGGTGAAAGATCCAACAAAGTTTGTTGCAGATAAAGCAGGCGCAGTATATACCATTTCACCTGCATCCCATAATCCATTTTGGTTAAAATCAATATAAATACCCAAGCCTGATGGATAGGTAAATGCTGAAGCTGAGGCATAGCAAATATCAAAATTAATGGTTGAACCAGTTACCATATTAATACCAGAAATGCCAGTATTATTCGTATATGTTCCTGTTACAACTGGTTGACTAATACCACATCCAGAACCTAAGTTAATGAGGTTGTTTCCGCCAGATGTCATAATTACACGACCAATTTCTGAATCAGCAGCACTATTTGGTGCAGAAGCGCAATAAGGAGCTCTAATTTCTCTAGCGCCAGCTGGTGCTGTTGTAATTGGAGCAGTTTGCGCAACACTATTTAATACCAATCCAGTGTATTCTGCATCTACAGAATCTCCAATAACAGCTGTTGTTGGAATATCATAAGTTAACCAGAAATAATTCATACCGTTGGCTAAGTTTGCATTGCCATTTATGGTAAATGTGCCATTTGGACCATTAAATGTTCCAAACAAATTAGTAGTAGCAAAATTACCATTGGTACCTGTATAATACAATTTAGCGTTTGTAATATTAGTGGTAGGTAAAACTGAACCATTCGTATTAAATGAGAATGAATTGGCTGCAATAGGTGCACCCGTTGCACTCATTTCTATATCTAATCTTAAGATTAAATTGTTTACTGAGTTTTGTTCAACTTTAGCCGTTAAAGGTTGAGCAGCATTAGATGCTACCAATGTCATTGGCAAAGTTACAGGTCTGCTTCCAGCAGTTGGCGAAACAAGGGTTCTAATTGTATCTGCAACGGTTATGTTGGCACATTCTGCCGCCAATAAATCGCCTAAAGCAGCACCACTAGCAACATCATAAGCTACCCAGAAATAGTTATCTCCATCTACCAAAGTAATGTTTTGGTTTACAGAAAAAGTAGCTGGTACAGGTGCATTTATGGTTGAACCAATTTGATTGGTGGTAGAGAAGTTAGGATTGGTTCCAGTATAATATACTTTGGCATTTGCAATAGCAGCAGGATTAGTAGTTCCTGTTCTAGCAAAGTTGAAGTTTCTTGCATTAATAGGAACAATACCTGATACGCTAACTCTTACTCTTATGATTGGCATGTTTAAAGCTCCAGCAGAAACACCATCTGTATTTCTTACAACATCTGCCGAAACAAACGTCATTGGTGCAGCACCAGTAGCTATGGTAAAGAATTCACCGTTGGTACCTAAAGGAGCTATTGGGCCTGGAGTGGTAGCTGTTGTGGTGCGCAAATATTCAGTGTTATTAACCAAAGCTGCAGTGCCACCAAGCGTTAAACTTCTTCTTTCCCATGGTCCATTAGCAGAAGCTGCTTGAGCTACGTATATATCACCTTGTGCTCCAAAGAAATTATCTGAATTAGCATGAGCAAAGTTTTGGGCACGAATACCAACTGTAGCTGAGGAAGGTAAATCTACCAGGTTGTTTCTTTGAATTCTGTATATGTTTTTACCCATAGTGCTCGATAAACCAGTTCCAACATTGCTCGATGGATTGCCAGAATTATCTAACCATACTGTAAAATCTTGGCCAGACCAAATTGCTCCTGGTGTTACAGTTAATGCATTTCTTACATTGCTTGTTAAGGCTCCTTGCATAAACTGTTCTCCAACACCCAATGGTGCATTAATAGCAGTTGAATTGTTAGAAGGTCTTACAAATCTAATTGGACCTACTACATAAGAACCTTGTGTAAAGTTTGGTGCAATAGCGGTAGGAGTGGTTCCTAAAGCACCAGTACCAGCCCATCCTATAATTAAAGGATTGCTTAATGATGTTCTCATAATACCACGAGTGAATGTGGTTGCACCACCCACTGCAGTATCTGTTCTACCAATTTGAAGGGGTGAAGTTAATACGATTCTATGTTGTGTATTTACTATCAACGAACCTCTAACAAAATGAGCTCCTGGGATGGTATCAACCTCAAAACCTGGTGTGAAACTTTCTTGACTTAATACAGCTTGCTGCATATTACCATTAATTGTTCCTCCATAATATATCGTTCTTAATGTTGTGGCTCCTAAGAATGGGAAGTTAGGTCTTTGTGTAAAGTTAGCTCTAGGTCCAGAACGGTATATTGTAATGGCGTTACCATTTAAACCTAAATTTAAGTTGCCATTTGGATTAACTAATCCTTCAATGTTGTAGTAGTTATTTCTAATGGTAACTGGTGAGTTAAAGGTAAAACCAGCAGAATTTTGCATGTACATCTGTGAAATGTATCCATTGGTTATGGTTCCAGTATTTGTTAATGATGAAGATGTTCCGCCGGTAAACACTAATGTTGAGGCTGTAGATGTACCTAAATTTAAGGTTCCAGCATTATTCAACGATCCACCAATATAGGTCCAACGTGAGGTAGCATGCGATACTGTAGTTGTATTATTAGTAGTGTATGTTCCACCTGTTAACACACTCATGCTATCAAATGTTTGTAAAACAGTAATGGTTGATGTAGAGAAAAATCTTAAGTAACCAGATACTGTTAAAGTTTGTGTGCGAACTATATTTTGGTTCAAGGCTACTTCATGACCACTTGCAATAACCACATGGTTATCTGCATTTGGTACAATACCTCCCACCCAAGTGGCAGTATCGCTCCAGTTACCATTTTGAGCAGAGGTGATAGTGGTAGGAACAAACTCATCAATAGTTAAACTATCAATAAATACGTTTCCATTAAAACTATAAGCTGCATTTTTTTGTAGGGCAAATCTAGCTCCAGAAATTTTGTATTCAGCTGGAATTTTAACGCTAATTACTTGCCATGGATTAGATGCATTTACAATCCCAGTTCCAGTGGTGCTAGTTGCCGTTGCATTAAAACCTGGTTGAACATGCATAATAGGATTCCATGTTGCACCATTGTCTTTACTAGCCATTACCATTAACGGATAAAGGTAGCTACTTGAATTGGCGTAGAACATATGGAAACGGATAAACGGACTGCTTGATGCACTTAAATCCAAGGTTGGCGTTTCAAGTCTTCTATGCATCATATTGGTTCCTGTTCCAAAATAATACTCCTCTAACCAAAGTGCTTTGTTACCAGAAACAGCGGCATTTGGTGCAGTAGCAAAATTTGTTTTATTCCATGCCGCAGTACCCACATTGGTAATTTGCTCCCAATCTTTTGGTCCGGCTATGGTAACAGCTGTTGGAACTCCATCTCCCCACATATCCAAGCGGGTTTGTGTCCAACCTGGAGGGGCTGCTGGCATACCAACAAATGCACTATCAAAGTTTTCAATAAATGGAAGTGGGATAGATGCAGCAAAGTTTCTTACAGCACCATAACCTGTATCTGTTCCATTAATAGCATAGGCTCTAAAGAAATAGGTTATACCAGAACTTAATCCAGTTGCACTTACATTAAATGCGCCTAAAGATACCATAGGAGCTGTTGGTAAATCCGTAACACCCACACCACCCAAAGTTAAATTATTGTTTGTACCAAATAATACACCACTTGCAGTAACAGCTGGGAATGATGAGCTTATTGAACCATTTAACGTAGCAGATGTTTGGGTAACATTACTTGCATTGTTTGTTAACACAACGGGCGCGCCAACACTAAATTCGATAGCACCAATGTCTGGAGTACTGCTTCTTGGATTGCCATTGATATCTGTTGTAACAACAGCTAAGGCAACACCAGAATTATCTAATGCTTTTACTTGAGGTCTAAAATCTCTATTAGCAGTGCTTACAAATGAAGGATTAATACTTACAGTATTGGCATCATTGCTTGCAGGAGTGGTAATACCTGCGTCAATTGCAGCAATAGTTGTAGCATCCGTTGCGTTCAACAAGCCCATAAAACCATTAGTGGTGTTAGCCAAGAAATAGTTGTTATTGTTTATTATAGAAGCAGCTGTACCCATCAAGGTAGCTGAAGTAGTTCTCAAAATATAGTGCTTTGCAACACCCGTTTGAGCACCTGTATTATTAATAAAATGGTTGTTTCTTACATTGTAAGTGGCAGCGCTACCGCCCCATTCTATACATACATTCGAGGCGTTTAATGAACCTGAACCATCAACAACAACTGTATTATTGTAAATATTGATTTCTGAGGTTGCATTACCTGTTCCAATAAACATACCCATTAATACACGAGTAGCAGAAGCAGTTCCTGTAAAGGCTGCAGTTAAATCACTAATCTCGTTGTTGTAAATGTTAGTAATATTTATTGGTCCAGTTGTAGTAGATTGTGTTACATCAATGCCTCTAGATGAGTTTGTACTTGTAGTTAAATGGTTGTGAATTCCATAAATTCTGTTGTTAAAAATATTAGTTGTTCCAACAGATCCTGTGGTATAAATACCTCTTTTAACACCTGAAGAAACAATGTTTCTAATAACACAATTTGATACTTCTAGATTTCTTTGGTTCGAACCAAACACACCATAAGATGCAGCTGTAGTTGAGCCTCCAATACTTCCTGTTGGAGTTCCAGTATAGGCTGAACCAATGGTTACATTGGTAACTCTATTTGACTGGCCAGGGAAAGTTGCAGTTCCAGAAATAATGTAAACCCCACCTAAACCACAATTTTCAATAGTAAGATTACTTACTAAATTGTTTTCCATTTGTCCGCCTACTGTTGTTGAAGTAGCTCCTCCAGCAGCTGTACTTGAAGTTATTACTACCCCAATAGCAGTAGTTAAGGTACTATCCAATGTAACTCTTGCATTGGTAATGGTATTAAAAATACATGCATTAGAACCCAAAAGTGTTCTCATTCTGTATCCAAATTCTAATAAGGCATTGCTCGATCTAACATCAATACCATTAAAAGTAATGTAATCTGCACCTCCTATACTAATGGCAGCTTCGTTTGCCGTTGCTGTACCCGTAGAATTTACGATTGGATTAGCTCCAGAGCCAGATTTTATGAAGGTAATTCTGCTAGTAGCAGTTCCTGAGTATGTAATTTCTGGAGGATTCTCATTAAAGGTTTGTCCGGCAGAAACGTTAAATGTAATTGGATTTAATAAATCACCACAAATGGCATTTAAATGAGTAATAGCATCGGTAAAATTGTTGAAATTAGTACCGGCAGTTGGAGCTGTATTATTAATAGTAAATGTTCCACCAGCTGTTGATAGTAAATTAACAAACGAGTTAACATCAGTAGTTAATGAAATGCTATCTACAGATGCAGGAGGGTTTGTTCCTGCAGAACCATCATTACTCCACATAAAAACTAATCGCTTAGTTGTTCCTGCAAAGCAAGGGCTAATTTTGACATTGAAATTTTGGTAGCTACTCTGTAAGTTTAAATTTGGAGTTGAGCCAACCAAAATAGCACCAGGATAGTTAGTTGGGATGTTGTTCCAACTAGATAGGCCACCGGCAGGTACATTTACCAATGGAACCAATGTTGTATCCATTAAGTAAACAGTAAGGTAATCATAAGAACCTTCTCCCTGAGCCTTCCATCTAAAAGAGAGGGTAATGTCCGACTGACTTGCCGGAAAAGTAACATCTCTGTAAAAATGAACTGTAGAAGCGACAGTGTTTGTATAAGCATTGGTTATACCTCCATCGTTTGATACAAATGCAGAATTTGTACCAGCAAATGGTGTACCAGCAGCACCTACATGCCATGTATTGGTGGCTGTGCCATTTACTACTGTCCAACCATTGGCGCCAAAAGTGGCACCGTTTTCAAAGCCCCCATCTCCTGTGGGACTAATTAAGACCGTTTGAGCCTGCGCCTGTGAAAGCAGCAGCCCAAACGAGAAAATAAACAGCGCAATTCCTGCAACTGTTAACCTTCGTAACGTTTGTAGTCGTTTTTTCATTTGATATGTGTTTATAAATTAAAGATTTTTTAAATCCGTTGGGGGTAGAGCGTAAGCTATATAATACTTACATTGAGGCTACAATAAAGCCTGTTTCAGCCTTTAAATTGGCTGTTTCTAATTATTCCAAACTTTCGTTTTCCAGGGAGATTTTAACCCTCTAAATAAACTAGCTTCTTTGCTTGATTTTGAATAAAAAATCGACATATTTTACCGTAAATAGAACCACAAGTAAGGAAATTACCTTATTAATGTCAAGTTTTTATTAAGATTTTTTTTTAGAAATGAGAAAAAAAATGACGAAGTCTCCCTTTTTATTAGTGGTGCCGAGGATTAGCGATTTAAGTGGTTATGGTTAAATTTACAAAAAGTCTGCCGTCCAAATAAAATCTTTAATTTTTTATTAACAGAATTTATTCTTGTAATAAACTTTCTAAAAGTTTACTCATTCCTTCACTACTTGGTCTAGGTGCAGGTGCCGCAATAAATTTTCCATTTTTATCAATTAAAAAATAGCTTGGTATTGAATTTACTTGGTAAGCCTGAATGGTCTCAGGATTTTTTTGCGAATTAGCGATTAAATGAATGCCAGTAATTCCATATTTTTGAACGGCTTCTCTCCATTTGTTTTCATCCTCATCTATGGATATATTTAAGAAAACAACATCACGGTTGGCAAACTTCTTTTTTAAGATTTCGCCACTTGGCATTTCATTAATACAAGGCCTGCACCAACTCGCCCAAAAATCTATATAAACTATTTTACCTTTTAAATCTGAAAGGGATACTCTTTTGCCATCTATACTTAATAAGTTAAAAGCTGGAGCAATAGATCTGTTTATATAAATTTGCTCTAAAGTAAGAAAACTTTTGTCTGAACCTAGGTTGTTTTTTATATACGGATACATCATATCTGCATCGCTTTTTTGTCCGTATTGCATAATATCATTCCACAAATGAAGCCTAAATTGTTTTAGAACTTCCCCAGTAAATAATTGCTCACAGAACACATATAAATTCATTGCTTGCATCGATTGGTTGTACTTTTTTAAAGAATATAAAAAGTAATATTTTAACCAATTTCTATATTGGTTCGAACCTAAATATTTAGGCTCATTTACGGGTATTTGCTTCAAAAAATCATAAAAACTACTATCTACTGGTAACGATTTGTTTTCTATGCCTCGCATGCTATAATACCAAGAAGGATAATTTAATTTTATGCTTTCCAATTCAAACCTATTTTCTGCTATTTGCCAATTGCTAAACGATTCACTTAGGTCTTTTTTATTATCTAAAACTAACTTGGTTTTGGCTTCTATTAAACTGTCTACATAAGCTTTAAAGAGGGAGGCACTGCGGTAGCCCATTTCAACTAAAAGTTGCTGCGAAAAAGAGGGGTTTTCAATGGTGTTTTCAAATACCTTTCTTTGCTTTTCTGGCCAAGCTGCATCCGCTGCATTTTTGCCAAAAAACTGAGTAAAAACAGCATTGTTTTTCCATGATATACTTACATGGGTGCTGTCTCCTGGTTTTACAAAAATCTTAACAATGTTTGTGCCTAAAAATAAATTAACTGTTTGCTGTTCTAAGATATCAAATTGAACTTTAAACGTGTTGTTTTTAGTTAAAGTTAGTTCAGCTTGATCCAAATTATTTTGAAAAGGCGTTTTATAAAATTGCACCATATTATTGGGAGATGGCAAATCTTTGATTACC
>JAUYMZ010000375.1 GCA_030699355.1 Bacteroidota bacterium
TACAGCCATTAAATCTCAAATGAACCCACACTTTTTTTACAATGCACTTAACACCATTCAATCGTATATTTTTACCAATGAAGGGTCAAAAGCTTCTGCCTACTTAAGCAAATTTTCTAAGCTTACTCGCCTCATTTTAGAAATGTCGGAAAAGGAAACTGTAAGTTTAGATGATGAATTGCGTGCTTTACATTTATACCTAGAATTAGAACAAGGAAGGTTTGATGACAATGATTTCAACTTTAAATTAGAAGTTGATAAAAAGGTGGAAGTAGAGCTCATTCAAATTCCGTCTATGTTGGTTCAGCCATATGTTGAAAATGCTATTAAACATGGCCTGCTGCATAAACGTGGGAAAAAGATACTGTTTATTCATTTTTCTAGGGCAGGGGATGTGCTCAAAATTGAGGTAACCGACAATGGAATTGGACGAGAAAATGCAGGTAAAATTAATGCGGCACGCAAAGAAATGTACCATTCTTTTGCCACCCATGCCAACCAAAAACGCCTCGAAATTTTAAACAAAGGAAGAACCCGTAGCATAGGCATTGAAATTGAAGACCATATAAATACCCAAGGTGAAGCGCTGGGAACCTCTGTTTTTATTAGCATTCCAATTAATGGAGAATAATTGTTAAAAGTTTATTTCAACCAGTGGCAATTGATTTCTAATGCGCTCTTTTTCTTTTTCACCTATAGGATTGCCTGCTAAATTTAAACTTTTTAACTTACGTAACTTGTTTAAATTAGGTGGCAAAGAACCTAATTGATTGTTCTCTAAATTAAGCTCCTCTAACTTTATTAAACCAATAATGGTGCGTGGTAAATACAATAATTGGTTATTGCTTAAATCTAAACTTACGAGTTTTTTTAACTGATTTATTTCTAAAGGTAGTTCGCGTATTTTGTTATGACTTAATTGCGCATATTTTAGATTTTTTAGTTGGTTCAACCCGTTTATTTGAGCCAAATTATTATGCGAAATATCTAGCCTCTTAACGTAAAATCCTTGTTGATAAAATTTGCCAATATCTTCTAATAGATTGTGCTGTAATAAAACAACTTCCAAGTATTTTAATTTATAAAACCCAGGTGGTAATTGGCTAAGTTGGTTCTTACTTAAATCTATTTCTTTAAGTTGTTGCAAGTTTTTAACATGATTGGGGAGTTTCTTTAAGTTATTACTTCCTAAATTTAAGGATAATAACTGTTTCATCTGTCCAATTTTTTTTGGCGATAATTGTAGGTTTTTATTGCTTAAATCTAGTTTTCTAATACTCGATTTGTTGGCTATGGCCGAGTCTAAATTGGTATAGGTAATAAAGCTTTCTTTGCCATAGTTTAATTCAAAAATGGGTTTGGGAGAGCAGTTCATTGGACTTACCACAAATCTATTGTCTTTATTATGCAAAATCTCGCCTCTTTCTGCCAATTCTAAGCGCAGGTTTTCTAAATCGCTAGTTAGGGTATATAATCCACCATTGGTTATTTTAGCCAAGTATGCCAGGTGTGGATTTACACCAAAAATTTTATCGTACCCACACACAATAACACGCACCGGTTTTTTAATTTTATAAGCCAATTCTATGTCTCTAATACAGGCATAATTATCAGCTATTAAAATAATTTCTTTGTGGTTTGGATAGCGTTCCATCGAGCTTAAAATGGCTTCTACATCATTCTCGGGTCTATCGCCGCCGCCACCATTAATTCTAACCAAATTAAACAAACTCAAAATGCTGGGTATATCCGAAGCTTCTGCAGAATAAATGCCACCCGTTTCGCCAATCACTTTTTGGGCTGTGGTTTTATTGTCTCCATCGTTAAACAAACTTATGTAACGTAAACCTGAATTTTTATAATTGTTTAAATGCCAATGTAAAACTTGGGCTCCATAGCCATACATACTGCCCGTCCAATCATTAATTGCCAAAGCATCTGTCCACTCTGGGTGCCTATCAAAAACTTTCCAAACCACCGAATCTGAAAAGGGATTATTCTTTAAATATTCGCTAACTTGTCGCTTAAACTGCATCATCTCCAATGGCGTTCGTTCAGATAAGGGAATATTGTTTTTAATCAACAATGATTTGGCTAAATATTCTTGTATCAATCTCTTCTGCATGTCAATGGTTTTGCCATCTAATACACTGCGCATAGAATCGTTTAACAGCGAATTATCTCGTAAATTTCTAATGGTTTCAATTAAATCTACGGTGCTGCTTTGAGAGCCTCTTTCTGTTTGAACCAATTCTTGTTGCACTTCATTGCTATCCGTTTCTCCATCTGCTTCTTCGCTAGGTGTTCTATACCAAATTACCACCCCATGAAACAGCTTGTCTACCTGCTCATCATTGTCGGTATGGGTTTGCAAAATGGTTCTAAACTTTATGGAAGTATCATTTAATTCGGGGTCTAATTCAAAAGTTCTCTGCAATCTATTGCACAACAAAGGATAGATTTCACTGTAAATTCCATTTTTAACGGGGTACCTAGAATACACAATATCCACACGGTAAGGGTATACTGTATCTTTTATTTGAAGCCATAATTTAGGACTGATAAATTGTGAGCTACGCAGGCCATTTTTTAAAAATACAGCGTGTTTTCCTTTGCTTACTTGGTACTCATAAACCAGTAATTCTTTCATTTGTGCCTTTACCTCAGGCCCGTATTTCTTGGGGTTTTTGAGTTTTTGTGAGTTAAATTTGGTCTGACCCAAAACGCCTGAAATACATAATAGGTTCAGCCCTACCAAGAAGGATATACCATAAGCAGCAGACGATATTTTGTTGGGAATTTTAAGTAGCATTTCTGTTTGTACAATGTTAGGCTTTGTAAATTAGTTTTTCAAACCTCTTTTTTTTTCTAAATTGCATGAGTTGTTTAAACGCAACGTTTAAAATAAGCGTATATGTCGAAAAATTTAAGTGAACTATCGGGAAGAAAAGGGCTTCATGAAAACTTATTTGAGGAGCTAGGGATTTTAGCCAAAGAAACGGGTACACCTAGCGCTAAAGATATGGATGCCTTAGCAGAATCTTTTTTAATGGGAAGTGCCAATGTATTTGGAACTGCCACCTTTTACGATTTTTTACGTCCAGAAAACAAAGGCAAAAAGGCCTATGTTTGTAATGGAAGCTCTTGTTTAACTGCTGGCACGCAAACCGCAGTAAAAGCCGCTTTAGAAAAAGAATTCGGTTCAAACCAAATTGGAGAAATGTGTTGCTTAGGTCGCTGCCACGAAAATACTGCCTTTCATTACCTCGGCCAAAACTACTCTGGTGATGCCATAAATCAACTTGCAGCCGTTAAAGCAGGTACCTATCCTATTCAAGAAAAATACCATGTGGGTAGTTATGGTAAACAAATATTAACGTGTGGGCCTGAACCAATAGATTCTTTTTATGAGCTCTGGGCAAATGTGCTAAAAGCAACTCCAGAAGCAGCTTTGGAAGAACTTAAGCTTTCTGGTTTACGGGGCAGAGGTGGCGCCGGATTTCCGATTGGCTTTAAATTAGAATCGGCTAAAAATACGCCGGGCGCTACCAAGTTTGTGGTTTGTAATGCAGATGAAGGCGACCCCGGAGCCTACAGTGATAGGTATTTGCTAGAAGAGCAAGTGCATTTAGTTTTGTTGGGAATGATGATTGCTGGATACATTATGGGTGCCAATATGGGTGTGCTATACATTCGTGCAGAATATCCTGTTTCTATTCAAAATACCAAAGATGCCATTCAATATTTAAGAGAAAACAAGCTTATTGGAAAAAATATTTTTAACTCGGGATTCGATTATGATTTTAAAGTAATTCCGGGTTTAGGGGCTTATATCTGTGGTGAAGAAACTGCTTTGCTAAACAGCATTGAGGGCCAAAGGCCCGAAGTGCGGGTTAGGCCGCCTTACCCTACGCAGCAGGGTTTGTTTAACAAGCCAACTGTGGTAAACAATGTAGAAACTTTAGCCAATATTCCGTTTGTAATTAAGGAGGGTGGAGCCGCATTTGCTGCCTTGGGTAAGGGCAAATCAAGTGGAACAAAATTGGTTTCGTTAGATGGTTTTTTTAATCGCCCTGGAATTTATGAGGTGGAAATGGGTACGCCGCTTTCGCTTGTTATTAATGAGCTCGGACAAGGTTTTAAATCGGATGTAAAAGCCATGCATATTGGTGGTCCGCTTGGCGGATTGGTGCCGGTTTCTAAAATCAATGATTTGAGTATTGATTTTGAAACCTTTGCTGCCAACAAGTTTTTATTGGGTCATGCCTCTATTGTTTGCTTGCCTCACGATTATCCCATCATAGATTACATAGAACATTTATTTCAGTTTACTGCGCATGAGAGTTGCGGAAAATGTTTTCCTTGTCGTTTAGGTTCAACCCGAGGATATGAATTGGTAAAAGGAGCTAAGGAAGGCAAAACCATGGACACCGTTTTGTTTCATGATTTAATTGAAACCATGGAGATTGGCTCTTTGTGCGCATTGGGTGGCGGTTTGCCCTTGCCTATTAAAAATGCACTTAGCTATTTTAAAGAAGAATTAACCCCATATTTTAACGCATAAAAACAGGAATATGAGCACAATTGCATACATAGATAATGAAGCTTATGAGGTTTTGCCAGGCGAAACTATTTTAGCATTTATAAACAGAATAAAGGGTAAACAAACTGTTCCTACTTTGTGCGATGCACCAAACCTTGACCCCTACGGAGCCTGCCGTGTGTGCAGTGTAGATGTGGCCTTGGCACAGGATGGACCAGCCAAAGCCCAGGCTTCTTGTCATACACCTGTGATGCCTAATTCGTTTATCTATCCGCATTCAGATAGAATTCAAAAACTGAGAAAAAATATTGTTGAACTGGTTTTAACCGACCATCCACTCGATTGCTTAACCTGCGAAGTAAACAATAATTGCGAGCTGCAAACAGTAGCCGCTCAAGTGGGTGTGCGCGATGTGCGTTACCCGGAAGGCAAAAATCACCTAGATAGAAAAAAAGATTTGAGTCACCCATACATGACCAGCGATATGAGCAAGTGCATTAACTGCTCCCGTTGCGTGCGTGCCTGCGATGAGGTGCAAGGACAATTTGTGTTGAGCATGGCTGGTAGAGGTTTTGATAGCCACATTGTTAAAGGGCAAGATACTACTTTTGATTTGAGTGCGTGTGTAAGCTGTGGCGCTTGCGCGCAAGCCTGTCCTACCTCTGCCATTAGCGATGTGTTTGAATCGAAGTCTGTTGCAGTAGATGAAAAAGTTAGAACCGTTTGTACTTACTGCGGCGTGGGTTGTAATTTAGAAGTTTCTGTAAAAGGAGGCAAAGTAAAGTCTATTCAAGCACCGTATGATGCCAAGGTAAACCAAGGTCATACTTGTTTAAAAGGTAGGTTTGCTTTTTCGTTTTATAACCACGGAGATAGAATTAAAACACCGCTCATTAGAAGAAATGGTGTGCTAGAACCTGCCACTTGGGAAGAGGCTTATGCTTTTATAGGCAAAGAGTTAAATAGAATTAAAACAGATTTTGGTCCAGATTATATTGCCGGTATCTCTTCTGCTCGTTGTACCAATGAAGAAAATTACCTCATGCAAAAGTTTATGCGGGCGGTAATTGGAACCAATAATATTGATAGCTGCGCGCGTGTTTGTCATTCGCCAACTGCCCTTGGTATGCAGCGTACTTTTGGAACAGGTGCAGCTACCAACTCGGTTGTAGATTTAAAGTATACCGATTGCATGATGGTTATTGGAGCCAATCCAACCGCTGGGCACCCAGTTACAGGGGCTAAAATTAAGCAACAAGCCATGAAGGGCAAAACACTTATTGTGATTGACCCTAGAAAAACAGAATTGGCAAAATACGCACAATACCATTTGCAGTTAAGGCCGGGTACCAATGTGGCTATGCTCAATATGATGTTGTATTATATTATTTCTGAAGGAAAGGAAAATGAATCTTTTATCAAAGAAAGAACAGAAGGATACGACGAGTTTAAAGCCCACATCTTACAATTAAACTTAGATGAACTTGAAAAGGTAACAGGTGTAAATAGGCAATTAGCCAAAGAAGCGGCACTTGCTTATGCCGCCGCCAATAATGCCATGTCGTTTCACGGCTTGGGTGTTACCGAGCAATTTCAAGGCACATACACCGTAATGCTTATTGCAGATTTAGCCATGATTACCGGCAATATTGGTAGGAGAGGCGTGGGTGTAAATCCACTGCGCGGACAAAACAATGTGCAGGGTGCGGCAGATATGGGTTGCCAGCCACACCAAGGTGCAGGATATTTAGATGTAACTATTCCAGAAAATCACCAAAAGTATGAGCAGTTTTATGGTGCTAAATTACCGCTTCATATTGGATATAAAATTCCGCAAATGTATGATGCTTCGCTCAATGATAAGCTCAAAGCACTTTGGGTAATAGGAGAGGATATGGCTCAAACCGACCCTAATACGCAACATGTAGTGGCTGCCTTAAAAAAGTTAGATTTGTTTATTGTTCAAGAACTATTTATGACAGAAACAGCTAACCTCGCTACCGTGGTGTTGCCTGGGGCTAGCTTCTTAGAAAAGAGTGGTACGTTTACCAATGGCGAACGCCGCATTCAAAAGGTGAATAAAGTGGTTGAGCCACTACCTGGCACCAAAGCAGACGGACAAATTATTGCAGAGTTAATGACCTATATGGGTTATCCGCAGCCAAATTACGACCCAGATGGATTGCTGCAAGAGATAGCACAAATTGTTCCCTTTTTTGCAGGTGTAAAGTGGGGCGAATTGGGAGAAAACGGCAAACAATGGCCGGTTGACCCTAATGGTAATGATACCGAAATTTTGCATACAGATACATTTAAAAGAGGTCTAGGTAAATTTGTAAGCAATGATTTTAAAGAATCGCCAGAAATTGTTAAAAACGGAAAAGACTATCCATACATCATTACAACCAATAGAGAGTTAGAGCACTACAACTGTGGAGCCATGACACGCAGAACCAGAAATGTAGATATTTTAACCGAAGATGTTTTGCTTATATGCGCTGAAGATGCCGAAAAACATGGCATTAAAAATGGCGAAATGGTTTGTGTAGAATCTGCTAGGGGCAAGGTAGATATTAAAGCAAAAATAACCGATGAGGTTAAGCCTGGAGTTTTAAGTAGTACATTTCACTTCCCAGAAATTATGCTTAATAATATTACTTCAAGTGAGCACGATACCGAAGCTATGTGTCCGGAATATAAAGTAGTTTCCGTGCGTATCAGAAAGAGCAAAGGCGATTATAAAACCAAGCCCCAAAAAGAAATGGTATAAGTGCTTTCGCACTTATACCATTTTCAAATGTTCGTTTAATCTACTCTTCAATAAAATCTCCCATTAAAGAGAATTTTTCAATTCTGGTCTGAACCAATTTTTCGGGTGCTGTACCAACTAATTGATTTAATTCTGAAGTTAAATGCTGCTTAAATATCTCATAGGTTTCGTTTACATTCATGTGAGCACCACCTAGGGGTTCAGGAATAACGCCATCTATTAATTTATTTTGCAACATATCTTTGGCAGTAAGTTTTAGGGCTTCAGCTGCTTTTTCTTTATGCTCCCAACTTCTCCAAAGTATAGAAGAGCAAGATTCTGGAGAGATAACCGAGTACCAGGTATTTTCCATCATTAAAACCCTATCTCCAACACCAATACCCAATGCACCACCCGATGCTCCTTCACCAATTATAATACAAACAATAGGCACTTTAAATACACTCATTTCATACAAGTTTCTGGCAATGGCCTCACCTTGTCCGCGCTCTTCTGCTTCTAAGCCTGGAGATGCACCGGGCGTGTCTATTAAACATACAATAGGAAGCTTAAAGCGTTCGGCCATTTTCATTAATCGAAGTGCCTTGCGGTAACCTTCTGGATTGGGCATACCAAAGTTTCTAAATTGCCTTTGTTTGGTGTTTCTACCTTTTTGCTGCCCAATAACCATAACGCTTGTTCCATTAATAGAAGCAAAGCCTCCCACCATGGCTTTATCATCCTTTACGGTTCTATCGCCATGTAATTCTATAAAATGGTCGAAACAGTTCTCAATATAATCTAAAGTATAAGGTCTTTCTGGGTGCCGACTAATCTGCACGCGCTGCCAACCATTGAGATTTTTATAAATTTGTATTTTAGTTTCAAGGATTTTTTCTTCAAGCTCATTTATTTTAGCTTGCATATCTACCTTACCTTTTTCGTGAACTTTAACTACTTCTTCAAGCTGATCTTCAAGTTCCTGAATGGGTTTTTCAAAATCAAAATGTGCCATATTTTTCAATTAGTTTCGCCAATTAAGCGTACTGCAATTTTAGGTAATTATAAGTATTTACAAAATTTTTAAAATAGTTCTTGACTAGTAAAGTAAAATTTATATATTTGCACTCCCCAAAAGGAAAACGGAGCGGTAGTTCAGCTGGTTAGAATACGTGCCTGTCACGCACGGGGTCGCGGGTTCGAGTCCCGTCCGCTCCGCCAGTCTAACAAAAACCTTCATTAGAAATAATGGAGGTTTTTTTTTGTCTGAACACGATTCGCAGGATTTCGGGATTGACACGATTAAAAAATCCCGCTAATCTTGAAATCTAGTAATCGTGTTCAGAAATCCAGTTTCTAGGATAAAAGATTCATAAAAACAGCTTGATTAATTTTTTTAAGTTAATATTCTGCTAATTTTGTTTTGCAATTAATTAGCCAACTTACCTATGAAAAAAATTATCATTACCGACATAAACGAATTAACACATAAAATCATTGGATGTGCAATGGAGGTCCACCGTTTTATGGGCAATGGTTATCAGGAAGTAGTTTATCAACGTGCTTTATCTATAGAATTAGGTATTCAGGGAATAGAGCATGTAAGAGAGAAGGAAATGCCATTGCAATACAAAGGTTGTGATGTAGGAACAAGAAGAGTTGATTTTTTTGTGGAGGAAAAAGTGATGGTTGAAATTAAAGCCATTGAAAAATTAGAAGAAGTACACAAAGCACAAGCCATAAACTACTGTGAATCTTACAATATTGCCGATGGCCTGTTAATTAACTTTGGAGGTAAAAGTTTAGATTTCAAAAGAGTTTACAACAAAAAACTGGTGCATCCAAAACTAAAAAACGTCTGAACACGATTCACAGGATTCCAAGATAGGCAAGATTAAGAATGTCTGAACACGATTACGGGATTGCAAGATAGACAAGATTAAAAAAAAATCCTGGTAATCTTGAAATCCCGTAATCGTGTTCAGAATTTTTTTACGTAATTTAGTAGCTGTGAAATTTACAGCAAACGAAACTGGAGGAAACTTTTCTGAAACCGCCTATGGTTCGACTTCGCTCACCACAGGTTCTGCTTTCTTTGCGCAGTATGAATTCAATTTGTTATACCTACAAAGGGGAAACAAACACTACGAACTAACTAATCATACTTCGACGGCGCTCAGCACTAGTTTAGGTAATGTATTGACTGTGATAACGGATAAAAGATTATTATCCTGCATGGGTGATACCATTCAATCTTCCTCTGCAAACATTGTTTCTGCTACGGATTATTCTCCGTTTGGCGCGCCGCTGGCGGGGAGAACTTATCAGGCGAATGAGTATAGGTTTGGGTATTCAGGAATGGAGAAAGTGAGTGAGATTTCTGGCGAAGGAAATTATATTGATTATGGCGCAAGAATTAGAGATGTGAGAATTGGTCCTTGGTTGAGTGTTGATCCGTTTTATAAAAAGTTTCCTTCACAGTCTGCATATAATTATGTTGCAAATAATCCATTGGTTTTTTTAGATATTGATGGTAATGAAAAAGACCAACGAATTATTGTAAGAACTGAAAACGGGGATAAGGTTATTGTTACTAAAGTTATTGATAAAGATGAGGTTAAAATGTCAATTCAACATACTTCAAATGGAGATGCCTTGTATTCTATGAATATTCATGAAGATTTAATTTTAGACGTTAGAAAAGGAAAGGAAGGGGTGTATAGTGAATCCAAATTATCAATAAGAAACAGTGGGTTCTCTGCTTTAGCTGATCAATGGCAGGATATGACAGGTGGCCATGAAGCAGGAGAAATAAAAGAGTTTGGATTTGTTAATACAGGTGGTTCTGTCGGTTCTGATTGGGTTTTAGGATTATCAAGTGCAAAAAATAAAGAAAACCTTGATTTATCTGTGCTTCTTTCTTCAGCTGGCAAGTATGGTCCAGAATCAAAAGGAATCTTCAATAAATTTGAAGAAGTAATGAGTAGTCTTAAAATTCAGAAGAGTAATTTAGGTGAGGTTTTAGGCGCTCTTGCAAATACAATTCAAAGGCAATATGATGTTTTAGAAAGAGGTAAAGAAATTGGCGAGGTAGGTAAGAAGATTTCAGATAATAAACCAAAAGATACCGTTTGTTTAGCTGGTTGTGGTGGGAAATATCATGGTGTCAGTCCGAATAAGATAAGAAATAATAAAAATGACTCAATTGGTACAGTTACAGAAATAAAATAGGATATGTTCAAAAATAATAATTTAGTCTTTGCATTCATTTTTTTTATAATATCTTGTAGAGATTCAAGAAATAAACCTAATTTCATAACTGAAAATTATGATAATGGAAAAATATATAATTTAATAAATTCAAATGATACAATGAATTCGGACAGGATTTATTTTTACAAATCAGGTGAAATATTTGGCTTTGATAAGTATAAAAATGGACTAAAGCATGGTATTTCAATTAGGTTTTATTCTACAGGAGATATGGAATCCCAATGGAATTATTACGAAGGTCACCCTGATGGGCACTGTTATAATTATGGTCCTTACC
>JAUYMZ010000376.1 GCA_030699355.1 Bacteroidota bacterium
TTTCTGCTAATACAAGCCAACGTTTAACAAGCGATTTAAATTTAGCAGGCGAAACACTTCCTCTAATTTCTACATCTAAAACAGGAGGTAAATCTTCCTTTTCTAGTTTTACTATGCCTTTAAATAAATTAAACTGCTCATCGGCGGTAAGGTGTGGTCTAAAGAAATGGTAAGCACCTCTAAGCATGTTAATTTCTTTGGCGTTTTTCCAGTTTTCTTGGAAGTAATTATCGCGTAGGCTTCTTCCTTCGCTGGCTTTGATAAAAGTAAAAGAAATGCCAATATTATTAGAAGTATGATCGCTAACGGCATCCCAATTAATTTTTCCTTGGTGCCTAGATACATCGATTCCATGCACTTCATAATCGGGCGGAAGCCAAATGCCAAAGCCAGGGAAATTGGCTTTGCTGTTTTTTTTGGCACTGCTCAAAGCATTAAATGGTGGATAGCTGATAAACACAATAGCCAATATAGCTACTACTGCAATAGAAATTCCGCCAATTAAAACTTTTTTCTTGATCATTTTTCTTTATTTAAAGATTTACAAATGTAGCGCAAATATCAAAATACTTTCCTTTTTATGCGCAATTTTTGTGTATAAGCATGTGAATTGTTTTTTAATTAATACATATTCAAGGTTCAAGCTACTTAAATATTGCTACCTTATACCAAACGCGTTTTTCGTTTTTTAGGTATGAGTGCAAATAAATTTTATATGATTGAACTGCATCATCCATTTTTTTATCAAAATAGATATACCTTTCCCAACAAATATTTAGGAAAATATGGCTTCTGGTTTTTTTGCAATTTTAGATGATATAGCTGCTTTAATGGATGATGTTGCCGTGAATGCCAAGTTGGCCACTCAAAAAACGGCTGGAATTTTAGGGGATGATTTGGCTGTGAATGCCGAGAAATCTACAGGTTTTGTATCCTCTAGAGAAATACCTGTTTTATGGGCAATTACCAAAGGGTCGTTTATTAATAAGTTGATTATTGTTCCAATAACCTTGTTGCTGCATATGTTTTTGCCAGCAGCCATTATCGTTATTTTAGTTATTGGAGGGTTTTATCTTGCTTATGAAGGGGTGGAAAAAATTGTAGAATATTTCTTTCATAAAAAGCATGCTACAAGTGAGGTAATGGTAGGTGAAATTAAAAATGATGCAGCCTTAGAGAAGGTGAAAATAAAATCGGCCGTCACCACTGATTTTATTCTTTCTGTTGAAATTGTAATTATAGCTTTAAGTACGGTTTTAGATGAAGATTTAAGTATGCAAATTTTAACCTTAGTTATAGTTTCTATAATAGCAACCGTGGGTGTTTATGGTATTGTAGCCTTGGTTGTTCGGATGGATGATTTTGGATTTAGTTTGATAAGAAAATCAAACAATAAAGGGGTTTTAAATACCATCGGACTTTCCTTAGTAAAAGCATTGCCTGTTTTTATAAAGACATTTTCGGTAGTTGGAACCATTGCCTTATTACTCGTTTCGGGCGGAATATTTTCGCACAATATTGATTTTATGCACCATGTTCTCCCTACTTGGCCCAGCATTGTAAGAGAATTTATGTTTGGTGCTATAGGCGGAGTATTAACATTGGCTTTAATTTCTGCTGTGCAAACGATTATATCGAAATTTAAATAAATTTTATTTTCTCTATTATTTTTTAATTGGAAAGCTACCTAAACTTAGGTCGTTTTTGGCAAATAGATTTCTAGGTATTTTAATAGTTTTTCTGCTGATAAGTTAAAAGCGTTATTATCAATTAAGAATTAAAAGCAGAAAAACAGCTTTATAATGTGTTAATTAAGAGTATATTCAAATATTTTTATTGCAAAAAAGAGAAAATTACTTACTATTGCAGCCCTTTAAAAAGGAATATGGCGGGATAGCTCAGATGGTTAGAGTCCCGCATGGACGCGGGATAAACTCAGGATTCATAACCATACAGAATAACACTGTAAATGTTAAATATGGCGGGATAGCTCAGATGGTTAGAGCGTAGGATTCATAACCCTAAGGTCGGCAGTTCGATTCTGCTTCCCGCTACCTACAGCGACAAGGCTTTTCAGGATTTCTGAGAAGCCTTG
>JAUYMZ010000386.1 GCA_030699355.1 Bacteroidota bacterium
ACCCGAAGATGTAGCCAAGGTTTTAAAACTTATGGGTATTCAGCCCTAAGTTATTGGGCATCTGCATAAAGCAAATATCGCCTGCGCATTAATTTGTAGGCTTCTATTTTGTCTTTCCAGCTCGCTCTAATTTCAGCTTCATTTTTACCTGCCATAATCTGCTTTCTGAGCTCGTCTGTACCAGCTAATTTATCAAAGAAATTGGTAAAGAATTTGTCTTTGTTTGAGTCGTTGTTGTACAATTCAATTAGCCAATATAAGTTTATTTTTTTCTGACCCGGTGCTATGTTCCACCCATAGTCTGTTAAATTAAATCCTCTTATCTGTTTGTTTTCATGCGGCGGATGATCGGCAATACCAGGCAAATGACGTGGGGTAATGGTATCGTTTCCAATGCTGCAATTGGGTTTGCCAACAAACTCAAACGGATAAGGAGTGCCTCTGCCCACACTGTAATTGGTTCCTTCAAAAAAGCACAAGCTAGGATATAATAAAACACTGCTCATATTGGGTAAATTGGGCGACGGCTTTATAGGCAAAACATAAGGTGTTTGATGGGTATATTGTTTCATTTTTATTACTTGTAAGTCGCAGCTAGCTTGGTTTTTTAGCCATCCTTCTCCATTTATCATGCGGGCATATTCGCCAACCGTTAAGCCGTGTACCACTGGAACAGGATGCATACCAACAAAACTCCTAAATGCAGTATCCAAAACCGGACCATCAATATAATATCCATTTGGATTGGGTCTGTCTAATACTATGAGTTTTTTCTTTTGTTCGGCACATGCTTCCATTACATAATGCAGGGTAGAGAGATAAGTATAAAAACGCGCTCCTACATCTTGTATATCAAATACAATAATATCTAGCTCTTTTAATTGTTGTTCGTTGGGTTTTTTATAAACGCCATATAAAGAATACACGGGGAGTTTTGTTTTGGCATCTATGCTCGATTTTACTTTTTCGCCAGCAGAATGATCGCCTCTAAAGCCATGTTCTGGGGCAAATATACTGGTAATATTAATTTGTTTGCTGCGCAAAAAATCTACCAAGTGCATTTTATTTACCACCGATGTTTGGTTTACTACCAGTCCAACCCGCTTATTTTGCAACAAGGGCAAATAAGCTTCTGTTTGCTCTGCACCTAAAATTTGAGCCGAAACGTTGTTTTGTATAAGTAAAAAGAATAAAAGAAAGGTCCAGTTTGTATATTTGACCAATAATATGAAAGTTAGTTTTTTCATCGCACAACGTTTAATGGCAAAAGCGCCGCTTCAAAGTAAAAGAAAGCAAAGCGGATTTTCAAGGTTGATTATCAACTTAGCGCTTTCGGCTGTATGCGTTAGTGTAATGGTTATGATTTTAGCTACCTGCATTGTGAAGGGGTATCAAAACCAAGTAAGCGATAAGTTAACGGGTTTTCATGCGCCCATTCAACTGAGCAATTTAGATTTAAACAACAGTTTTGAAAGCTTGCCTTTGGAGCGCGATTCTCTCTTAGAAGCTTTGGTTCCCAAGCAGCCGGGTGTCAGTTTTTTGCAAACTTTTGCCACCAAGGCTGGTATTATTAAAACAGAAGAATCTTTTGAGGGCATTGTTTTAAAAGGCGTTGGGTCAGACTATAACTGGGATTTTTTAAAGAAGCATTTAATTGAAGGAAGCTTGCCAAGCCTAAATGATTCGGTTTCTTCGCAAGAGATTTTACTATCTTCCATTACGGCTAAGCGTATGCATTTTAAATTGGGCGATGCCGTTTTTATTTACTTTGTTCAAGAACCACCGCGGGTAAGGAAATTTAAAATTACTGGAATTTTTGATACGGGCATGGGTGAGTTGGACGAGCTTTATTCTTTTGTGGATATTAAGCAGGTTCAAAAACTTAATAATTGGTCGCCTTATGAGGTAAGTGGCTATGAAATTGGGTTGAACCAATCTAGTAACATGAAAGAGATGCAGTTCAGTTTATCCGAATTTGTTCCCTTTAATATGGCCATTCATACCATTGCAGATCTATACCCCGCTTTATTTGATTGGTTGGCTTTACTCGATTTAAATGTGCTCATTATTTTGTTGTTGATGTTGGCAGTGGCAGCTATCAATATGATAACAGCTTTGCTTATTTTAATTTTAGAGCGAACGCAAATGGTGGGTTTGTTGAAAGCTTTGGGGGCTAAAGATATTTTAATAGGGGAGGTGTTTTTATGGATGGCCGCTCAAATTATTTTCAAAGGTTTGGTTTTGGGAAATTTATTCGGCCTGGGTTTGGCTTATATTCAACAACGTTTTGGGGTACTTAAATTAGATCAAAAATCGTATTACCTCAACCAAGTTCCCATTGAGTTTGATTGGCAGTTAATAGCAGGCATTAATCTCCTTAGCTTTGTTATTTGTTTGCTTATTTTGGTGCTTCCAGCAAGGGCTGTGGCCAATGTTAACCCTATAAAAACCATTCAATTTAATTAGTGTGAAAGCTTGGTTGCCAAATAGTATAAAGTTTCCATTATGGTGGATATTTAAATCGCCACAACGCACGCTTGGCTATGGAACTTTGTGGCGCGATTTGCAGGGAATTGCCCTGTATCTGTTTCGCAAATATGTATTTTCGGTTCAGCCCAAACCCATTAGTATTTGCGTTGGTATTTATAACCGTAGCGAAATATTTTTGCAACATTTTATTCCAAGTTTAGCGCAATGCCAACACCCAGAACTCATCGAATTATCTATATTTGATTGCGGTAGCACCGATATTCCAAATCTTCAACAACGCATCCAAGCGGTTTACAAAGGCAAGTTAATATTTCGGTCTGAACCTATTCCGTTTACGCGCGCCAAAAGTTTTAACGAAGCTGTTTCGCAGGCAAGTAATGAGTTGATTTTTATTTGTGATGCCGACTTTTCCCTTCCTTTTAATTTGGTTCAGCTTTGCTCAAACTTTACACAGGCAAATACTTGTTGGTTTCCGATTGTGTTTTATTTGTATAAAAATAAAGCCCCTTTTTACCATGCCTCACATGGCGAATGGATGTTGTGGGGTGGTAAAGGAATTTTAGCTTGCCACAAAAAAGCCTTTACCCAGTTGGGAGGTTTAGACGAAAAATTTATCACTTGGGGCGGCGAAGACGAAGAATTCTACATGCGGTGTTATGCCGCTAAAATGAAAGTAATCCGAAGTAAAGAAAATCAACTATTACACCATTGGCATCCCAGCTTCAACCCTAAATATAAAAAATTAGAATAAAAGTGGAATAGCGCGGAGATATAGTATATTTGCATTCGAATATGAGTCAACCTTTAGTTAGTATTATTACTCCCTCCTTCAACCAAGGAAATTGGTTAGAAGAAACAATACTATCTGTATTAAATCAAACTTACCCCAATATAGAATACATTATTATTGACGGAGGTTCTACAGATAATTCCAAAGAAATTATTGAAAAATACGCACACCGTTTAAGTTATTGGCAAAGCAAACAAGATGGCGGACAGGCTGATGCTTTAAACATTGGTTTTAAAAAAGCAAAAGGCGAATTAATAGCCTACTTAAATGCAGATGATTTGCTTGAACCCAATGCTGTTGAAGGTATTATTCATGCGTATGAAGTAAATCAAGAATTCTCTATCTATTACGGTAAATGTAAAACCATTGATGCCAGCGGAAAGTTATTGGAAGAGGGCAATGGAAATCAAGTATACTTTGATGCTTTGGCCAAGGATGGCATGTTACCCAATATGTATCAGCCAGCTTGTTTTTTTAATAGGGCTTATTTAAACCGTGATACTTTTGTAGATAGCTCTTTACAGTATGCTTTTGATTACGAGTTGATATTATTTTTATCGAAAACCAAATCCATCTTGTTTTTAAATAGAAATGTAGCCAGTTATAGGGTTCATACCTCAAGCAAAAGCTATTTATATAAGATAGATGCCTACAAAGAAAAGTTGAGTTTGCAAGAAAAATACGATACCAAAAACTTTCTATTTATAAAATGGAAGCGTTTAAAATTGGCCGTAGCAGAAAAAACGGGTAAAATAAGCAACGGTAAAGCCGCCTTGTAAAGACTTTTTAGTTGTTTAAGATACCTACTAAGTTTAATAAATCAGGGTTTAAAGGTTTTTTCTTAGTTATGGCGTCGATAAAAGGAGTGAGGCAAATATGGTTATTTAACAAACCACACATTTTATTCTTCTCGCCGGCTAGTAAGGCGTTAACAGCACCATATCCTAATTTAGAAGCAAGCACCCTGTCGTAGGTGGTAGGTGAGCCCCCTCTTTGTATATGACCAAGAATAACCACCCTAGATTCAAACCCTGGAATTTCTTTGTTGAGCAAGGCAGAGATTGCACTTGCACCGCCTTCAAAATTGCCTTCTGCCACCACTACAATAGAAAATGATTTTTTGGTTTCTTCTCGGTTCTTAAAAAATTCTATCAGATGTAGGTGGTCGTTTTTTACTTCGGGAAGCATTACCATTTCTGCTCCTCCGGCAATGGTTGCAGCTAGGGCAATAAATCCGGTATCTCTACCCATAACTTCTATAAAGAAAACGCGGCCATGACTATCGGCGGTGTCTCTAATTTTATCTATGGCTTCCACGGCGGTATTGATAGCAGTGTCAAAACCAATGGTTAAATCGGTGCCATATAAATCATTGTCTATGGTTCCAGGCGCGCCTATTGAGGGGATTCCAAATTCGTTAAAGAAAATTTCGGCACCTGTAAAAGTTCCATTTCCACCAATGCACACGATTCCTTCAATGCCTTCATTTTTTAAATTTTGGTAGGCTTTCTCTCTTCCTTCTGGGGTAAGAAATTCTTTGCTACGCGAAGATTTAAGAATGGTACCACCCCGTTGAATAATGTTTCCAACCGAGCGGGAGTTGAGCTCTATAAAGTTTTCGCCTCCTTTAATCATGCCATTATATCCTTGCAAAATGCCTGTTACTGCTACGTTTTTGGCAATTGCTGTTCTTACAACAGCTCTAATACAAGCATTCATTCCTGGAGAATCTCCACCCGAGGTAAATACAGCGATTTTTTTCATGTGGTAAATATAAAAAAAAAGGTCGTTTCATTTGAAACGACCTTTAAATAAATATCAAATAATGACTATAATTCTACTTTAACAATTAATAAGATTTGACCAGTTGCACCAGCAGCAGGACTACCAATTTTGATTAAACCTCTTTTGCCATCACTCTTTTTGAAAGCATATACTTGGTTAACACTTAATACAGCAATTCTATCTAACATACCAACCTCAAAGTCGATTGTTTGTAATTCTGTCATGAAAGTTCCACCAACTAAAGCATCAAATTCAGAAGCGTTGATGCCTGTTAATTTATACTCAGTTCTATTTTTAGTAGGCCATGAAGCAACCTCAGTAGCCCAACCTGTACCAGCAGTAAAATTATAATCAGGAGAATATAATGCATTTAATACATTTCCAGCTGAATTATAGAAATAGATAAAGTCAATTTTAGATGAATTATCTTTAGCTAAATCAGCACCAGTAGCACCTGCACGGTATCTTCTGAAACCATCAGCTATACCAAAGAAACGGTATTCGTTGGTAGTATTGCTTGGTGCACCAATTAAAATCTGACCAGAAGTAACCATACTGTTGATTGTTACTGTGAAAGAAGTCAAAGTAGATTTACCTTTACCATCTTCAACCTTAACTGTGTAAGTAATAACATCACCTTCGTCGATAACTACATCTAGAGCATCTACGTAAGTTTTGATTAAATCTTTAGCAGTTAAATTTTCTTCTGCAACTATAGCAGTACTTTGACCAACAATAGCACGTGTAATGCTAATTTTAGTTAATTTTACATCAGTATCAGCAGATGCTACCACTTTAATCATAACGGTATCTAAGCCTAATGAAGCACTAGAAGCTTTTACACCATCATTAACAGTTAAGGTAGGAGCAGCGAATTCTTTAGGAATGTCATCTACTTTGTCGCCGCAAGATGTAACAAACATGGTAGTCGAAAGTGCAGCTAGCACAAACATTGATTTAAATAGTTTTTTCATTTTATTGTTTAATTTTAGTTTTGCAAATATAGGTTTATAGTTTAAAATTTCAATTTTCTTTCATTTCTCGTTCGTCTGCCGATTCGTGCTTAAATTCGTCGAAATCATAATCAGGCATTAAATCTGTTTTAATATAATTTACTGTTTCATTTAATGCCTCCACAAACTTGTTAAAGTCTTCTTTGTACAAGAAGATTTTATGTTTTACGTAATTTCCATCTTCAAAGCTTTTCTTGCTTTCTGTAATGGTTAAAAAGAAATCTTTCCCACGGGTAGATTTTACGTCGAAGAAATAAGTTCTTTTTCCAGCGCGAATTTTCTTAGAAAATATTTCCTGGCTATCGTTTTTGTTGTATTCGTCCATGCACTTGCTTTTGTAAAAACAGTGGCAAAATATAGGTTACAGATTTGTTTTCATAACATTTTTTCAACACTTTACATTTATGCAAGCTTTTGGTTCAAACCAAGGTTTATTCTTCTTGTTTTTGCTTGTTATAAATTTCAGAATATGAGCCATTTAATTGGATTAGCTGGGCATGCGTGCCATCCTCAATAATTTTACCTTGATGTAATACCAAAATTCGATCAGCATCTTTAACGCTTGAAACGCGGTGACTAACAATCAAACTGGTTTTATCTTTTTTAATTTCTTGTAGTTGTTTCAAAATTTCCGATTCGGTTTGGGTGTCCAAGGCACTTAAGCAATCGTCTAATACCAATAGCGATGGATTTTTAATGAAAGCCCGGGCAATCGCCACCCGCTGTTTTTGTCCGCCCGAAAGGGTTATTCCTCGCTCTCCAACTTTCGTTTTAATTCCGTCTTTAAATCCGGTCAATGCTTCCGTTAAACTTGCTTGCTTACTGGCCTCAAGTACTTTTTCTTGCAGGTTTTTATCCTCCGAGTTAATGCCAAAAGCAATGTTGTTTTCAATGGTATCGCTAAATAAAAACACGTCTTGCGGCACGTATCCAATCTGGTCTTTCCATTTTTTTAGGTTCAGCCCATTTAAATCTTTGCCATCTATTAGTATGGCTCCGTTGCTGGGGTCGAATAAGCGCAGTAATAATTGAATTAAGGTAGTTTTTCCAGCACCTGTAGTGCCTAAAATGGCCAAAGTGCTTCCTTTTTCAATTTTGAAATTAATTTGGTTCAGGGCTGGAATGCTTTTGCCGGGGTAGGTATAGGTTACATTTTTAAACTCAATGGATTGGTCAAAAGTGCAGGCCGCCTGAGGGTTTAAATCCATGCTGGGTTTGGTTTCTAAAAAATCATTTATTCTGGCCTGGGAGGCGGCGGCTCTTTGCACTAAACTGCTTGTATACCCCAAACTGGTTACTGGCCAAATTAAGATGTTTACATAAATTACAAATTCGGCTATGTTTCCTATGCTGGCCCTGCCTGCAATTACTTCTAATCCGCCAATATATATGGTAATGAGCGAACTTAAGCCAGTTAAAAACACCATTAAGGGAAAGAAAAACGCATCTACTTTGGCCAAGCTCATTTGTTTGCTTCGGTAAATTTGGGTTTCTTTTTCAAATTGCTGTTGACTGCTTTCTTCGGAGGCAAACGATTTTATAACGCGAATTCCCGAAAAGGCTTCTTGCACAAAAGAGGTGAGGGTAGAAAGTTGGGCTTGTATGGCATCGCTGCGGGTATTAATGAGGTTATTTATTTTATAAATAGCAAAAGATAAAATAGGTAAAGGTGCAATTACCAGCCAAGTAAGGCGGGCATTAACCGCAAACATTACAATTAACACCAATATAATAGTCACCACTAAATTAATGGCATACATTAAAGCCGGCCCCACATACATTCTCACCCTACTAACGTCTTCACTTATTCTCGACATTAAATCGCCAATGCGGTTGTTTCTGTAAAAGGTTTGATCCAATAATTGATAATGATTAAATATTTCGTTTTTGAGGTCGTACTCAATTTTTCTGCTCATTACAATAATGGTTTGGCGCATAAAATACATAAACAAACCCCTAATAATGGCAAAGGCAATAACTAGAAATGTAAAATATAAAATGGCTGAACCTAAGTCTTCGCCAAGCTTATGTGTTAAGGTATTATTTCCTTTGGCCTGAACCAAATCTTCTAAATGGCTTTTGATTAAATCGATGGATTTTCTAACCAATTGCGCGGGGAAAATGGCAAAAAGATTGGAAGCAGCCACAAAAATTACACCCAATATGAGGCGAACTTTGTACTTTAAGAAATATTTATTGAGGTGTTTTAGTGCTTTCAACCCTGCAAATAAAAGGAAAACAAGCGACAAATTGGGGAGCTTTTTTTTTGCTCTTGAAAAACAAAAAATAAAACTACTTTTGCCCCCGATAAAAAATATTTTAAAAAACCCCTTTTCATTATGGCAGAACAAGAAATTTTTACTCAGCTCGGTACATATGATCATGAACAGATCGTTTTTTGTAACGACAATTCTACTGGTTTAAAGGCGATTATCGCCATTCACAACACCGTGCTTGGCCCGGGTTTAGGTGGTACCCGCGTTTGGAACTACAACAATGAAGCGGAAGCAATTAATGATGTAATGCGCTTATCGCGTGGTATGACATACAAAGCGGCCATTTCTGGTTTGAACCTAGGCGGTGCAAAAGCTGTTATTATTGGGGATGCAAACAAAATTAAAACCGAGGCTTTGATGCGTAAATTCGGTCGTTTTGTAGAAAACCTAAACGGAAAATACATTACTGCTGAAGATGTAAATACTACTACCAGAGACATGGAATACGTGAACATGGAAACTAATCACGTAGTGGGTTTGCCTGAGAGTATGGGCGGTGGCGGAGACCCTTCTCCTGTTACAGCTTACGGCGTTTATATGGGTATGAAAGCCAGTGCTAAAAATGTATTTGGTTCAGACAGTTTAAGTGGTAAAAAAATTGCCGTTCAAGGTGTGGGTAAAGTAGGCGGACATTTACTTGAGTTCTTACACAAAGAAGGAGCTAGCTTATATATTAGTGATATTAACCAAGATATGTTAAGCCATTATGCTAGTACTTTAGGTGCTACCGTAGTTAATGGCGATGATATTTATGGTTTAGATGTAGATGTATTTGCTCCTTGCGCTTTGGGTGCCGTTTTAAACGATGCCAATATTGCCAAATTAAAATGTGCTATTATCGCAGGTGCGGCCAATAATCAGTTAGCAGAAGAAACCATTCATGGTCCGGCTTTAATGAAAATGGGAATTACCTACGCACCAGATTTCTTGATTAACGCAGGTGGATTAATCAACGTGTACCAAGAGCATATTGGTTACAACAAAGAAACAGCTTACCGTCAAGCTCAGCACATTTATGATGTTACCTTAGAAATTTTAAAAGTTTCTGCGGCAGAGCAAATTCATACGCAGAAAGCAGCTATGAATTTAGCAGAAAAGCGCATCAACGATATTTCTAAATTAAAATCAACTTACTAAATTATTCTCAACTGTCTTAGCAGGCAGCAAACGTTCTTTTCATTTTTGTTTTGGAAGGCCAAGTTTGCTGCCTGCTTTGATTATAAAATATATGTTAAACCGACGATTTTTACGCATCAAAGCATTACAGGCTTTGTACAGTTTTGCTCAAGAAGAGCATCCAGATGCTGCTGCTTATAGAAGAAGGCTTCTATCTGGATTGGAAAAAACCTATGAACTGTATTTATACTTAATGGCTTTTTCCATAGAATTTAAAACGTTTATTACAGATGAGCTTTTGCTCGAAAAGGGGAAATATATCCCATCTGATAAGCAAGTTCAAACCCTACAACTTATTATTAACAATAAGGCCATTGCTATCATTGATGAGAATATTGCCCTTCAAAATGAACTCACCAAACATAAGGTAAGTTGGGTTGGCCATCAAGATTTAATGCGCAAAGTATGGATGGAATTAAAAGTACATCCCTTGTTTACTTCGTATATAGAAACTAGTCCAGCTTCATTAAAATCCGACAAAGCATTTTTAGCTAATTTAATGGAGTGGCTCATTGCAGAATTTGAGTTGTTCGAATCTTTTGTGGAAGATAAATACCTCAACTGGGATGATGATCAAATATTGGTTTTAAAAACCATTCAAAAAACCATTTCAGGTATTAGCGAATCTACTAAAAATATTTTACCCGATAAGCACAAAGACGAGGAAGAAGATATTAAGTTTTTGAAAGACTTATTCGATTTGTGTGTGCAGCATCAATCAGAATTAATGAAGCTTATTGCCGATAAAACCAAAAATTGGGATCAAGATAGGATTGCTGTGGTAGATTTAATATTAATGAAAATGGCCCTTTGTGAGGTTTTGTATTTTCCGTTTATTCCGGTTAAAGTTTCTATCAACGAGTACCTCGAATTAGCTAAATTATACAGTACACCCAATAGCCACGGTTTTATCAATGGAATTTTAGATAAGGTACAATTAGATTTAAAACATTCGGATAGAATTAAGAAATTAGGCAGAGGTTTAGTCAATTAAATTTTATATCAATATGAAATATACAATTGTAGTTCTAAGTAGTTTTTTATTATTGGTTTCATGTGGCAATTCAAGTCCAGATAAAGCCAAAGGTAGTTTAGTAGAAAACCCAATGAGTGCCACCAACCCAGAGGCAGATGTGGCTGCAGAGGCGCCAATTATGACGTTTAAAGAAAACATCCATAATTTTGGCAACCTGGTAGATGGCGAAGTGGTTACCTACAAGTTTAAGTTTACCAATACAGGTAAATCAGATTTAATCATAAGTAGCGCCAGTGCTAGCTGTGGTTGTACGGTTCCAAGTTACCCAAAAACACCCATTGCTCCTGGTAAAGAAGGAAGCATAGATGTAGAATTTAACAGCAGCGGTAGGGTAGGTACATTTGATAAAAATATAACCATAACCGCCAATACCATTCCAACTCAGGTGTATTTGGTTATTCGCGGAGAAGTGAAGCCCAATACCAAACCCAATTAAAAACAAACAAACCAATATATGTTACAACAAGTTTTATTAATGGCTCCGCCTGCAGCAGGTGGCCAAGGAGGAAATCCGATTATGCAGTTTTTACCTTTGATTTTAATTTTTGTGGTATTTTATTTCTTTATGATTTACCCACAAATTAAGAAAAACAAAGCGCAAAAGAAATTTCGTGAAACCTTAGGTAAAGGCGATAAGGTAATTACCATTGGTGGAGTTCATGCCAAAATCTTAGAAGCCACAGAACATACTTTTTTAATAGAAAGTGAAGGCACAAAATTGCGTATAGACCGCACTGCCGTTTCTATGGAAGCATCTCAAGCTTTGAACCAACCGGCCAAAGAAGAGAAGAAATAAGTGGTGGGTATAAACCATGATTAAAGTAGGCATTACAGGCAATATTGGCAGTGGTAAATCTACCATTGCCAAATTGTTTGCCCTTTTAGGCATCCCTGTTTACGATGCCGATTCTAGGGCCAAAAGTATTATGGTTGAAGATGAGCAACTCAAAAGGGAGCTCATTACCCAATTTGGCCAAGAAACATATTTTGCAGATGCTACGCTCAATAGAGCCCATCTTTCACAACAAGTTTTTAATAACCCCGCTCAATTAAAAATCCTTAATTCAATTGTGCACCCCGGTGTATTTAGAGATTTTAATTTCTGGCTGAACCAACACAAAGCAGCCCACACGCCTTATATTTTAAAAGAAGCCGCGCTATTAATTGAGAGCGGTTCTTACAAAGACTTAGATTATTTAATTTTGGTTCAGGCCGATGAAGAGATTAGATTGCAAAGAAGCATGGCCAGAGATGCTGCCAGTGCAGAGGCCATTTTAGCCCGCATGAAAAACCAAATGCCCCAAGAAAACAAAGTGCCTTTTGCGCAATTTTTTATCCAAAACAACAACGATTTATTGATTCCGCAGGTGTTAGCAATCCACCGAGAGCTTTGTTTGCTTAGCGGTAAAAAAAACTTTAGCTATGTTTTATAAGGGCTTTAAAAAATTAATTAGATTTTGGTTAAATACCAAAATTGGTCTAATGTAATTTTAAGTATATCTTTGGTAGTATTTAAAAACATATTTTGATAATAGAAAAATCAATTAATTTATAATTGGTTAACTATTTTAGGCGAAAATTAAGTGAGTTTCTGAATAGAAGAAAGACTTTTTTTTGTAGATTGCAGTTCATTTTAAATGTTAATTATATGATTCCTAAAAAGTTTGAATGTGTGATAGTTGAAGAATTAGCAGGATCACATGTAATGAAAAGTGATAGGAACAATATAGAAACAAATACGAAATAATTAAAATAAACTTATCTAAATCAAATGATAAATAAAATATTTTTTAAAAATTATAAGTCATTTAAAGACCAACAAGAATTGGAATTAAAACCTATTACAATCTTGATTGGTAAAAATTCTTCTGGAAAAAGTGCTGTTGCAAAATTACCTACATTAATAGAAGGTTCATTGAGCGGTAATTTTGAAGATCCATTATTAACAACCAATAATAATGTAGAGTTAGGCGCAGAATTTAGAGACTTGGTGCATGAAAGAATAGGAAGTTTAGAAATTATATTAGAAAACTTCGAAAATAAATTAACAGTTGAAGTTGCTTCCGGAAATAAAGACCATGATTTTCCTAGAATTAGAAAATGGGTTTTAAATGAAGAGTTCGATTTTAAATATAATGACCTAAATAAATCTTATTATAACGACATCAATGAAGGGGATTTTAATTGCGACTTCAATGGTTTTAACTTGGAATTACTTTTTGATAAGGGCAAAGATGGCTCTTCAGAAAATGTAATCGATTTAAAAGACAGAGGTATTACTTTAAAAACTAACTACATAGGTCCATTTAGAGAGACGCCTAATAGAACTTACAGTAGTATTGGAAATAGTAAAATCCAAAAAATTGGAAATAAAGGCGAAAACGCATATCAAATTCTTATAAGTGACTACTTATATAATGATAGTAAATTACTAAATAAAGTTAACGAATGGTATAGAAATAATTTTGATGGTTGGGGTATTAAAGTTAATAGTCAATCGAAACCTGATTATAAAATAGAATTGTATCGGACCGAACCAAAATTTGAGGTTAACATTCGTGATGTTGGACAAGGCATGAGCCAAGCTTTACCCTTAGTTGTTAGTGCATTTTTAAACCAAAAAGAAGAAGTTTTAACTATAATTGAACAACCTGAGTTACATCTTCACCCTGCCGCTCATGGAGACTTAGCTGAATTATTTGTCGAATCAACTAAGAATAATAAAAGTAAATTTCTAATTGAGACTCATTCCCAAAATTTTGTTTTAAGACTAAGAAGGATGGTTGCTGAAGACAGATTTGATAAAAACAATATTTCTATATATTCAGTAGAATATGATTCAGATGAAAACACAAGCTCCCTAAAAAAAATTAATATAACTGAATATGGAGAAGTTACATATTGGCCTGAAAATGTTTTTAGCGAAACATTAGATGAAACAATTGCAATTAGAACAGCACAAATAAAAAAAGGTAAAAATGGTAATTGAAATTAGAAGTGACATTTTTACAGAAATTGGAAATTTAAAAGATGTAAATTATCTAATTGGGCTTTTTTCTAACCACAGTAGATATGGTTATTTTTGTGACATAAGTATAATTGCAGAAACTGAACTTTACAACAGTTTACTTGATATAGATAGGTTAATTATTGAAGACTATTTTAACAAGCATATTTCTGAATCAACGAAAATGGATTTTAGAATTGAATCTAATTCTAATTCAAATGCATTTAATCTTGAAGAAGCCAAACGATATTTTATTCAACCTTTCACTATAATTTTAGAAAATAGTTTAAATGATAGCTATTTCCTAAATGCCATTATTTTAAACTTCAAAAATAGGAGCAAAATAATAAAAAGACATCTGGAAAATGGTTGGCTTGATTATGGAAATGGTGGAGGCTTAGATAATATCATTAACCAAGTAAGTGCCAAGATGAAGCAATTTGAAAACCTACCAAAGGAGAACCATAAATACTTACGTTGTTTTGTTTTGGTTGATTCTGATAAAAAATTCCCAAATGATTCGACAAAAAAAAACAGAGAAAATTTATTTCAATTCTTAAATAGACTGGGCATTCCCTATCATGAATTAGAGAAACGTGAGATGGAAAACTATTTACCTGATGAAGTTATTGAAACAATTGAAAACAATAATGATTTTGTCCAAGCATATTTAAGACTAAATGATTTACAAAAGGATTATTTTGACTTGGAAAAAGGATTTATTGAAAATTTAAATAGTTCTTCAGATGAAGTTAAGGCACTTTATGCGAATGTTTCAGTTGAGGATTATAAAGCTCTGCGAAGTAATAAAATTCAATTACCCCCTAGTTTTAAATCCGAATTTCCTAAACTTTTTTCACACTCAAAAATTACTAAAGAAGCTTTAAAGAAAAGAGTTTCACATCAAACTAATGACCCAAATGAGTTAGAAACTATATTGGATAAAATATCAAAATTACTATGAGTAGTCAGATTCAAGTTAAGCCAGCTGTGAACCGTCTTATCAAATTCATGACAGAAATTGAAGATGGTAAATTTAAAATTCCAACTTTTCAAAGAGATTTTGTGTGGGAAAAGAAAGATAAAATCGAGTTATTTGATAGCATTAGTAAGGAGTATCCTATCGGGTCTATTTTATTATGGCAGCCCAATTATAAATTTGATAATAAAGGAGAAATAGGCCCCTATGAAATTGATAATTCTAATAACAAAGATTATTTCTATATATTAGATGGTTTCCAAAGACTTTCTACCCTTTTTGGTTGTTTAACAAACCCCAATAAGACCAAGTTAAAGTTTGACCAAGTCAAATTAAAAAAAGAATTTACCCTCTTCTACGATTTAGATGAGGAGTCGTTTAACATGAATACGAATAAGTCATTAACGAATATTCCTGTTTATATTCTTATTGACACTTACGCTTTTCTTGATTATTTAGACTTATTAAGAGCAGAAGTTGACGATAATGAAAAATCAAAGATTTTGGTGGATAAGGCTAAGAAACTTTCAGCCACATTAATTGATTATCAAATTCCTTCAATAGAAATTTTTGGGGGTTCTATTAAGGATGCCGTTGATATTTTTTCAAGAATAAATTCAAAAGGTATAACTATTTCTCAAGATTGGATGCTTTCCGCCTTAACATCAAGTGAAGATGATAATTTTAATTTAGGTGAAATTTTGGGCAATTTACTTCTTGATTTAAGAGAATATAATTTTGGAGATATAAGAAGAGATATTTTGGTCCAATGTATTCAAAATTCATTTGGTAAAGTATATTTCGACCAAAAATTGGAAGACTTGGCTGATAGAAATGATTTTAAGAGTGTTACATACAAAACAGTAGAAAGCATAAAGAAATCTATAAAATTTTTATTTGAGGAGTTAGAGGTTATTGATAGACGACTACTACCATACAATAATCAACTAATCTTTCTGACGTATTTTTTTAATAAAATTAATGAGCCAAACGAAATTCAAAAAAGAAAATTAAAGGAATGGTTTTGGATTTCAACATATTCAAACTACTTTACAATTTACTCATTGAGTAAAATAAGATTGGCATTTGAGCAGTTTAAAATGTTTGTGAGAAATGAAAGCGAAAATCCAGTTTTCTATGAAAGGTCAAATCAAAAATTTGCAATTGCTGATTTACCCAATACGGTTTCTTCGAAAAGTGTTAGGTCAACAGCTTTGGTTCTATTTCTATTAAATTATTCAAATAATTTTAAAAAGATAAATCATAACGAAATTGATTCATTAAGAGTTTCCTATTTAAAACGAGGCAATACTAGTCATGCCAGCGTAATGCCAATGTTAGAATATACTACATCATCAAATGATAATCTTCCGTTTAAATATAACAAACCTAAAGATATGTCTTATTTATTCGAAATGGATAATTTCAATGATTTTTCTGAACGATACTTTTTAAATAAAAGAATGATTGAATTATACAACAACAATGAACTTGATGAAATTTTAAACGAAAGAATGAAACTAATTATTGCTGCTGAAAAGATTTTTGTTGAGCAACTTGGTATTACCTACAATGAAATTCTAAACGAATAAATTTTGCTTGAATTGAAAGATGGTGAAAAGGCGGTCAAGAAAATATTGATACAGCGATGAAAAAAAGTATTCTTATAAGGGTATCAAAATCAATTACAAGCTACCGGTAAAAATGAATAATCAAATCCTGAAAATCTCCTTGGTTTTGGTAATGGGTTCGGATATTATACTCGAAACCACACTGCTCAAAATAACTCAAAAAGCTGCATAGCTTAGAAGGTTCTCCGTTAATTTTATGATGATATTCTAAAATAACATGTTCTACGTGCTCCAGTTTGCCTGCATTGGCTTTTAAATCGTTTAAAATAAGCCATTCTGCCCCTTCTACATCTATCTTTAACAGGGAGGTTGGTTTGTTTAAAAACTTACTTAATAAGGTGGTTTCTATATGTATTGCCTTATTTCCACCTCTATCACTTCTTACCGATGAAAGCAAAGAACCTTTGTCGTCGTTTACAAAAAACTGAATCGGTTCTTCATTCTCCGAAACTGCTTTTTGAATGCAAGTAACGCCGGTAAGTTTATTTGCTTTCATGTTTATTTGAAGCAATTCAAAGGCACTGGGGTTGGGCTCAAAGGCAATAATTTCTGCCTGTGGATGAAAGTATTTATGAAAGAAAATAGACATCCCAATATTAGCACCGCAATCTATAATGCGTTCTTGGTTTTGGTTCGAACCAAAATAATAATCTTTGCTTAAAAAGATTTCTCTGAATAAAAATAGGAGGGTTGTATAATCATAAGCATGCACTTGAAAACCAAAAATTTCTTGACAAATAATGGTGTTTTTACGTTCGCCTATTTCTTTTATTCTAAGTTGTAATAATACCTTAAAAATCTGTTTTTTTTCTTTTCTGGTATAGCTTGTTTCATTGGCTTCAAACCAAAGTCGAATAGCAGAAAGCGGCAATTTTAGGTAGGCAATGAATTTCATACTGTGGGTTTTTTATTCGATTATTTTGAGCTTCGCAAATTTTAATACCAATACTTTTTTGCCAGCTTCTCCAAATTCTATGGTGGCTTTTCTGTTATCGCCAATGCCTTCCATTTGCAATACATTGCCTTTGCCAAATCGTTGGTGTATAACTACATTTCCTGCTTGCAAATTACTGGTATCATCGGGTTCAAAATTTGGATCGAGTGGCGGTGGTGGTGGTGCAGCTGTTCTGGGTTGCGGACGGTTAATGCTTAAGGTTTTTTTAGACAAACCACTGGCCGAACCGCTTGTTTTGGTGGCCGCGCCGCTTTCCCTAAATTGTCCGCCGCTGCTAAACATGTTTTCAAAATGCAAAAATTGGGGGTCTAGTTCTGTCAAAAACCTACTTGGTTCAGCATTTACAATGGTTCCAAATTTAAAACGTGAGCTAGCAAAACTAATGGTCAATTTTTTCATGGCGCGGGTTAAAGCCACATAGAATAACCTGCGTTCTTCTTCTAACTCTTGCCTGCTGTTTAGGGCCATCTGACTAGGAAATAAATTCTCTTCCAATCCCACTACGTGCACATATTTGTACTCTAAACCTTTGGCAGAGTGAATGGTCATTAAGCTTACATGGTCTTGGTTGGGGTCTTTGTCTTTATCATCGTTGGTCATAAGTGCTACATCTGCCATAAAATCGGC
>JAUYMZ010000389.1 GCA_030699355.1 Bacteroidota bacterium
TGTAACTGATTTTAACAATACTCCAGCTAACCCGGCACCGTTCGATCAAACTGTATTTAGTGGTTTGTACACGCAACCAGGTAATCATAGGGTTTATTTGTTTGTAGAAGCAGATGGATGTACTGATACGGCTGATGCCCCCGTAACGGCATGGCCATCACCAGTGGCTGCATTTAGCACCAACCCACAAAGCACAACCATTGCCAAGCCAAACTTTGATTTCTTTAATCAAACTACCATTGCCGACAATGCCGCTTTACAATATATTTGGTATTTCCCACCATTAATACCAGGTGTGCCAAGGGTAGATTATACATATGAGCCTAAACAAGTACAGTTTGCAGCAGATACCGGGCAACAGTGCATAAAATTAACAGCTGTAAGTCCAAACGGTTGCTACGATTCAACCATCCGTTGCGTGCGAATAGACCCAGATATTACGGTGTTTATTCCAAACGTATTCCGTCCAATTAGCTCAGATGGAAAAGGTGGTAGTCTTGTAGATTGTGGATTTAATTGCAACCAAACGTTTAAAGTAAGTGCCACCGGATTTGAAACCATCGAAATATTTGTGTTCAACCGTTGGGGTCAGAAAGTATATGAAACTTACATGACAGATAAGACCTACAATCCATATGAAGGATGGAATGGAAGAGACTTTAACAAAGGTCAGGATTGTCAGCAAGACGCTTACATTTACCAAGTAAACGCAACCAGTTTTAATGGTAAAAAGTATACGTATAGCGGTTCTGTTACCCTCTTAAGGAATTAATTAAAATGCATCCAAAAAAAAGCCTGTTTACAGAAATGTAAGCAGGCTTTTTTTATGAGGTGAAATAAAATTAGCTACCTTTTTTTATTTCTACTGTCTCTTTAATAATTTGCTCGTAACCACCCCAAACATTTTTGATATTTGTGAATCCTATTACTTTTAACAAGGAGGCTACTATCATACTTCTAAAACCTTTGTCGCAATAAATTAAAAGTTCTGTGTTCTTCTCAATTTTGGGATAATGGGTAATTATTTTAGAAAGCGGAAAGTTTTCGGCATTCCAAACATGACCATTAGAAAACTCATCAGCCTCTCTTATATCAATGATGCTTGCCCTTGCATTGTGTTTGCTATCTAGTGCAAGTTCTTCGGCAGAGATAGAAATTACCATATCATATTTTTCGCCAGCATTCAACCAAGTATTTATTCCTCCTTCTAAGTATCCAATAATATTGCTAAATCCTAGGTTTTGTAATTGTTGAACACTCGTTTCTTCTTCTCCTAATTTGCAAATTAAAAGTACATCATTTGATAGGTTAAATAAATTTTTGGCAAAGGAAGATACACTTTGATTAAAGCCAAAATTAATAGAATTGGGAATATGACCTAGTTCAAAAAAATCGGGTAATCTTGTATCTATAATAGTAGGATTACTTTTCTGTAGTTGTTCTTTAAAGACGGTTAGAGTGAGTGAAAGGGTATTGCTTTTTTGTTTTGCCATGTTGTTGATTTATAATTAGGAGAAAAATTTATTTTTTGCTTTTGTTCCAATAAAGTCTTTCAGGTAATAAGGTTCAAAATAGGCTAAGTTTTCAAATGTCTTATTCTTATATGCTTCATAACTTAATTGGCATAAACCAGAGGCACAGCAATGGATTCCTGGTATAAACTGCAAATTAGCTTGGTTTAAAACGGTGGTGCATTTATTGGCACCGTTCCCAAAAAAATAGGCTTTTGGGTGCTTTGCTATTTCTTCAAAAGAGTTGTTTTCTACAACAAGCGCACATGTTTCTTTTAAAATATGGAGTTCAGCATTAAAAATGGCCGTATACACTTCCATTCTTCGGGCATCAATCATCGGTATATAAATTGCTTTATCATTAGGTTCAGCCAGTGAGTTAATGGCCATACTTGTTAAACTGCTTAAGGTATTGATGGCAATAATAGGAATACCCAATGCATAGGCATAACCTTTTGCAGTTGAAACGCCTACTCTTAAACCTGTGTAGCTACCTGGTCCTTTACTAATGGCTATAGCGGCAAGATCGGATAAAGTAATTCTGGTTTCCTGTAAAATTTTTTCAACCATTAAATGGAGTTCAGCCGCATGCGCGTTTGCCTCCGGGTGATTGTATTTTGCTAAGCAATTGCCATTTAAAGCCAAGGCCACCGAACAAACCTGAGTTGCCGTTTCTATGCAAAGAATATATGCCATATTGCTGCAAAAGTAGGATTTAATACAAGATTATTTGTGTACGTATTTAAGTAACCTTTCAATTTTTTATTATTCGGGCTGAACCTACGCCACTTGCTCAAAATCTAAGTTGAATGTATTGATTCTTAAGTGGCAACTGTGGCACAGATAAGATATTGGATTGAAGCAACAAAAAATTGTGTAACTTGCGACTCTTCAATATGTCAAAACGCTGGACCGCCAAAATAGAACCCGATAAAGATGTTGTGGAAGCACTGTCTAAGGCTATAAACCTAAACAAAGTGCTTACCAGTGTTTTGGTACAGCGTGGAATTAATACCTACGAGGAGGCAAAAAGATTTTTTAGGCCTCAATTGTCCTATATGCATGATCCTTTTATTATGAAAGGAATGGATTTGGCTGTAAAACGGATTCATACGGCTATGGAGTTGGGTCAGAAAATCCTCATTTATGGAGATTATGATGTAGATGGCACAACTGCCGTTGCAACGGTGTATAGTTTTTTTAAAGACAGGTATCCTCATATAGATTTTTATATTCCAGATAGATATACAGAGGGTTATGGAATTAGTTTTATGAGCATAGATTGGGCTTCAAACAATGGTTTTTCGCTCATTATTGCTTTAGATTGTGGTATTAAGTCGGTAGATAAAATTGCTTATGCCAATACTAAGGGTGTAGATTTTATTATTTGCGACCATCATTTACCTGGAGATGAAATTCCTGCTGCTGTTGCAGTTCTTAACCCAAAGCAAATAGATTGCGTTTATCCATTTAAAGAACTTTCTGGTGCTGGTATTGGTTATAAATTGATACAAGCTTATGCCATCCAAAACAACATTGCGAGCGCAGAAGTTGAAAAATACTTAGATTTAGGTGCTGTAAGTGTAGCCAGTGATTTGGTTCCCATTTTGGATGAAAACAGAATACTCGCGCATTTTGGTTTGAAAAAGTTGAAACATCAACCTAATAACGGCCTCAAAGCACTTCTGGAAGCCTATCCTGATAAACCCGAGTTTGGGGTAAATGATATTGTGTTTTTTATTGGACCAAGAATTAATGCTGCCGGAAGAATAGCTGATGCCAAAGATTCTGTGCGTTTAATGACTGCCGATTCTATGGAGGATGCCAAAAAAATTGCCTATCAAGTTAATCAGCATAATAATGAAAGACGAACTTTTGACCAAAGTATCACAGAACATGCTTTTGAATTGATTGAACAAGACCCCGGGTTTTTAAACAGAAAATCAACTGTCTTATTTCACAACGAATGGCACAAAGGGGTTATTGGTATTGTAGCTAGCAGGTTAATAGAAAAGTATTATAGGCCAACTATTGTGTTAACAGAATCTAATGGCATGGCAACAGGCAGTGCTCGCTCGGTTGAGGGATTTGATTTATATGGAGCCATTGAGGCTTGTAGCGAGTTGTTAGATCAATATGGCGGACATACCCATGCTGCGGGATTGACATTAAAGTTAGAAAACCTACCGAAGTTTATAGAAAAGTTTGAAATAGTTGTAGCAAAAAATATTGTAGAACGAAGTCTTACCCCCGAAATAGAATATGATATGGAGATTCCGCTTCGTACTATTACGCCAAAATTCTTTTCAGTTTTAAAACAGTTCTCCCCATTTGGTCCAGGTAATTTAAATCCGGTATTTATGAGTAAGAACGTTTGGGATGTGGGTGATGCTACCATCGTAGGCAATAATCATTTAAAACTAAGTTTAACCCAAGAAGAAGGGGGCAGGATTTTTAAGGCTATAGGTTTTGGTTTGGGTGAGTATTACGAAAAAGTATCGCAAGGCATAAGCTTCGATATCTGCTTTACCATTGAAGAAAATCATTTTAATGGGCATGTTAATCTTCAATTGAATATTAAGGATATTCTTTTTAGGTAGATTGGTGGTGAGGGTGTGTTTTTTAAACTACTAAGGAACAAAGGAACGAAGGGTTATTTCTTTTTTTAGACGCAGGTTAACAATCTTTCTCTTCTAATTTCGTCTTATTCTTGTTATGCCATCTTTTATTAGAGGTACGTTGAAGTTTATTAGGTAACCTAAATTTTTGTTTGTCAATTTTAGATAACTAATAATTTGGGCCTTAAAAACAGGATGCATCATTTCTACTGCCTTAAGTTCTATTATTACCAAATTATTTACTATTAAATCTAATCGTAAATGATTTTGAGATAATATCTGTCCATCGTAAATTATTGGGACTTTTAATTGTTCTGTAACCTCTAAACCAAATTTTCTAAGTTGATAGATGAGGCATATTTCATAGATGTTTTCGAGTAATCCTGGGCCTAATTGCTTGTGCACCTCAAATGATGCTTGTACAATGGTTGAACCGATTTCTTCTTCAAGTTGGGTAGTGTTAACAAAAGGTTTCATAGTTTTTTTATCAAAAATAGGCCTTATGAATTATAGGTTCAAAATGAAGTGATAATAAATCAGGTAAATAGGATATTTGGTTTTCATTGGGTGTTTTTTTAACTACAAAGGAACGAAGATACGAAGAGAATAAACACAAAGGAACAAAGAGGAATAAACACAAAGAAACGAAGAAAAAAGGTCTTAGTTCCTCCGTTCCTTTGTAGTTTTAAAAAACATTCTTTGAAGCACAATTAACTTAAAAACTTGCTCCAACTAATCTCTTTAGCGAGTATTTCTCTAATATTAGAAATCGGAATTCTCTCCTGAGTCATGGTATCTCTATAGCGAATCGTTACTGTTTGGTCTTCCAAAGTTGCATGGTCTATGGTAATACAAAAAGGAGTACCGATAGCATCCTGCCTTCTGTATCGTTTGCCAATGGCATCTTTTTCCTCGTAAAAGCAGTTATAATCTGTTTTTAAATCTTTTAAAATTTCGCGAGCCACTTCTGGTAGGCCATCCTTTTTCATGAGAGGTAAAATGGCTACTTTATAAGGTGCCAAAATAGGAGGTAGGTTCAGCACAACCCTAGAATCTTTCTTTTCTGGCGCCGTGTCTGTGGCTGGGGTAACAATTTCTTCTTCGTTGTAGGCAGCGCATAAAGTGGCCAAAAACAAGCGATCTAAGCCAATAGAAGTTTCTATAACATAAGGAATATAATTGCCATAAGCCTTTCCATTTTCATCTAAATCGGCATCAAAATATTGCATTTTTTTACCAGATAATTCTTGGTGGTTGCGCAAATCAAAATCGGTACGCGAGTGAATGCCCTCCATTTCCTTAAATCCAAATGGGAAATCAAACTCAATATCAACTGCTGCATCTGCATAGTGGGCCAATTTTACATGGTCGTGAAACCTATATTTGGCCGAACCAAAGCCGAGTTTTTGGTGCCAATTCATACGCATGGTTTTCCAGTATTCGTACCATTCTTTTTGCGTACCAGGCCTAATAAAAAATTGCATCTCCATTTGTTCAAACTCACGCATACGCATAATGAACTGGCGGGCGATAATTTCATTTCTAAAAGCTTTTCCGGTTTGGGCAATACCAAAAGGAATTTTCATTCTACCTGATTTTTGCACATTTAAGAAATTCACAAAAATACCCTGAGCCGTTTCTGGTCTTAGGTAAACTTTGTCGGCTTCTTCGGCCATGGCGCCCATTTCTGTGGCAAACATGAGGTTAAACTGACGTACGTCTGTCCAGTTGCGGGTGCCACTTATTGGGCAAGCGATTTCGTGTTGCTCAATTAAGGTTTTAAGCTGAACCAAATTGTTATCCAATAAGGCCTGATCCAAGTCTGATTGAAGTTCTTGAGCCTTATTGGTTTTGCCATCTTTTTGGTATCGGGCAATTTTATCTTCCAGTAAATTATCTGCTCTGTAACGCTTTTTAGAGTCTTTGTTGTCTATCATTGGGTCAGAAAATCCATCTATATGTCCGCTGGCTTTCCATGTTTTTGGGTGCATAAAAATGGCGGCATCTAGGCCAACAATATTTTCGTGCATTTGAACCATAGATTTCCACCAGTATTGGCGTAAATTATTTTTTAGTTCAACACCGTTTTGCCCGTAATCATATACAGCACCTAGGTTATCATAAATCTCGCTGCTAGGAAAAACAAAGCCATATTCTTTGCAATGGCTCACCACTTTTTTAAATAATTCGTCGCTCATAAGGGCACGAAATTAGGCAAAAATCTGGATGCTACCAGCAATTTTTAAAGGTTTTCTTTTGCCCAATGCAGCAATACATTTTTGCCTTTTGGTAAACTTAATTTGTCGCAGATATTTTTTTTATGGGTTTCTACTGTTTTTTCGGCAATAAAAAGGTACTCGGCTATTTCTTTATTGGTTTTAAATTCTGCTACTAATTCTATTATTTTTACCTCTTGTTTGCTAAGTTTTGCGAGTAATTCGGTTCTTTTAGGATTTTGATCTATTAAAAGAAAGCCTTCTAAGTTTGGACTAGTATACTTGCCGCCCGACATAACTTTTTGAATACACGTTTTCAGGTCTTTTTGTGCATCTTCTTTTAAAATATACCCATCTACATCTTGCTCATTTGCCCGTTGAAATACTGAAATTTCTTTGTGCATGGTTTGCAGTATAATTTTTATAGGTAACTTTTTATGTTTTATAATCCCAAGTATTTCTAACCCGTTCATGCCGGGCATACTTACATCTATTATGGCAATATCTGGATGTAAGGTTAATATTCCATTGAGGCAGCTTATTCCGTTGGCATAAGCACCTACAATGTTAAATTTCAGACTTTTTAAATAAGCTTCCGTTCCCATTAAGGTCATTGGATGGTCGTCGGCCAAAATAATTTTATACATAACTGTTTATGGGTATTTCAAAAGAAATGATGGTGCCTTTGTTGTTTGCGTTTATAGCAATTTTTGATCCCATAGATTTGCATCTTTGGTTCATGCTAAGTAAGCCAAACGATTTATTAGATTTTAGCATTTCTATTACATCAAATCCAATTCCATTGTCTTTAATTTCTACAAACACATAATTTGGTTTTTCAATAACGCTTAGAATCGCAGATTTTGCTTGGGCGTATTTAACTGTATTGCTTAGTGCTTCTTGTGCAATTCTGTATATGTTTAGCTCATATTTTACTGGTAATTTTTGGTAGCTGTAATTTATTTCGGTGTTTATATACAAGCCTGTTTTCTTTTGAAATGAATCGGCAAGTTGTTCCAACGAATGTTTTAAGCCTACATCTTCAAACATTACCGGGAATAGGTTTCTACTTATCTCCCTTACCTCTGTTAAAATATGGTCTATTTTGTCTTCGGTTAATTGTATTTTATTACTCAAGGTATTTTTCACACTTAGCAATTCATGTCCTATGCTATCGTGCAAATCTTGGGCAATTCGCATTCTTTCGTCTTCTGTATTTTCCATCAATTTTTGTGTAAATAAGGTTTCGTTTTTTCGTTTTTCAGAAACAACTTTATTCTTTTGCCAAATGAAATAAACAAAGAAGCTTAGGGTTAGAATAATTAAAAGCGATAGTAATAAGATTATATTCCTATTTCTTGCCTCTATTTCTTTGTCTTTAAGCTGTATGTTTTGATCCTTAATTTTGGTTTGGTATTTAATTTCGAGTTCATATAATTTACCTTTGTTAGAAGCCTCAAACAGTTTTTCATTTATTAATTCAATCGTATCTTGGTAGGCACTTACTAGTCTCCAATTCTTTTGCAATTTTGCATCATTTTGGAGCAAAGTGTAATCTGCATAAGCGCCTTTATAAGATTCGTCTAAATATTGCTCATGTGCGTATAATTGAAGGTTAGATTTGTCCTCTATGGGTAAACCAGCTATATAATTATATCTATTTTTATGGCTATAGTAATCGCTAATGGAAGCCCCACCTCTTTTAAAGCAAACTTCTTTAAATCTATCCAACCAAATGCTCATCGAATCGAGTTGTTTGCGTTTGCCATATAATTGCAAATTCGCCTCTGCTTGAACATACAATAAGGTAAAGTTTGGTCTTGAAAAATTTGACATCAATGCGTTCATGCGGTAAACATTTTGGCTGAAAGCTAAAGAATCATATTTGTCGTTTATTATAATGAGGCCTTGGCTATGAAGTACCATTACTTGGGTAAAGGTGTCTTTTTTTAGTACAGCCATTTTTAATGCCTCATCTGTATGTTTTTTTGCCAATTCAAAAGCGTAGATGTATCTAAATTTCATACCTAAATTTGCACAACTTATGCCATAATTTATGGTATCGTTTAAGCTTTGGTAGTAAGTGCAATTTTCTTGCATAAGCAAGATGGATGTATCCATTTTATTGAGATGCGCGTAGGTAGTTGAAAGTAAGTTTCTGCATTTGGCTTTTGTTCTAGGTAAACTGGCAGTGTTTTCAATTCCATGCTTGAACCAAACAATGGCAGAGTCAAAGTTGTCGTTAGAAAGATATTGACTAGCGATGTAATAGCTAAGTTTTAATAGCTCATTTTGATTGGTGTTTTGGTTCAGCTCTGAGCTTAAAAATGATTTGGCAATTAAAAGCGCATTGCTATCGTAGATGAAGTTTTGATCCAATACTTCATGCAGAGCAATGAGGCAAAAAAGCGCACTGTCTTTTTGGCCTTGGTTTAAATAATTAGTATAAATTTTTAGGTGACTAGCTAAATAGGCGGTATCATCTCCTTTATTTACTTGATACAATTCTTGAAAATGGGCTGGAAGTAAATCTTTCGTTATTCCCTTGTGCGCATCCCCTTGAATTTTAGGGGGCGATTTGTGGCAAGCAATAGCTTGGAGTATAATAATTATTATGAGTAGGAAAGATATTCTGTGGTTCATGTTTTCATAATTAGTGTTTAATTTAATTTAAACACTTCAAATCTAAACACAAAATTATTAAACTACGTTCATGATATAAATCAGGGTTAACCCTGATTTATTAGGCTAATTGAATTGAGGAACCACTACTTCATTCATGATAATAAATTTCGTATTTCTTTCTTTTTGGTATTCATTCTCAGTGCAATTTGGAATCACATTTCCTTCACAAGGACAAGCCTCTGAGAGTTTAGCCTCTCCATTTCCTTTTCCTGAAATCCTATTTGGTTTTGTAATTCTCTTCTGTATAAATAGAAGCGTGCTTTTGGCCCTTTTGGTAGATAAAGCCTGATTGTATGCTTCGGTGCCCCTACAATCGGTATTTGAATTAAGCTCAACTATCATTTGAGGATATTCATTCATGATGTCTATGATTTTATAAAGTTCAATTTTTGCATCAGGACGAATATTTGACTTATCGTAATCGAAGTAAATATTTTTTAATGCCAATATAACTCCAAGGTCCTTATTCAATTCAGTTGTTTTCGTAATTGCTTTAGGGATTTCTTCAAGAGTTAAATTAACAATCGCAATACTATCCTTACCAAATGTATTGGCTGTACTATTTCCATCTTTAAAATTATCTTTTTTTCCATTTAGTTTAAAATTCTTGTTGGTAGCAACCACAAATTTATAAGCTCCGTTTTCTGTAGTTATAGCTGTTTTAAGTACTGCTCCTTTATCGTCAAACAATGTTATAAAAGTATTTGGTAGCGGTTTTTCGTCTTTGTTTTTTGCTATTCCCGCTATTGTTTTTACGACTTCTTTCTTCATAAACTCAATGGCATAAATATCATCTGAGCCCATGCCGCCAGGTCTATTCGAACAAAAATAGCCATGTTTCATTTCACCGTCTATGATTAGCGCAAAGTCATCGTAAATGGTATTCAATGCTGCGCCAGCATTATAAACACTGCCTGAACCTTTCATTTCGTAAATATAAATATCAAGTCCACCTAATCCCCATTTTCCTTCAGAAGCGTAAAACATTTTACCACTTTTTTCTTCGTAAAATGGAAACAATTCGTCGCCTTCCGTATTCACTGTATTACCTAAATTTTCTGGTTTGCTCCAAACTCCTTTATCATCTTTTGTGGTTTTATAAATATCGGCATTGCCAAATCCTCCAGGCATATTACTGGTAAAATACATGGTGTTTCCATCAGAAGTTAAACAAGGCTGACCAACTGAATAAGCAGGTTGGTTAAACGGGAATGTCACTGGTTCCGACCATTTCTCATTATGAAAGCTACTAAACCAAATCTGAAGTTCAATAATTCTGTCTTTGCTTTTGTCGGCAACAGTATTTCTTGTATACGCCATGAATGTTCCTTCTTTGTTAAAACTAGCAGGCCCCACATGAAATTTTTCATACAAACTTTTATTAAATACTTTGGGAGTTTGTAGTTGACCGTTTTCTACTTCCGAAACAAAAATATCTAAGTAGGGTATATCGTGCCAGTTGTCTTCTCTCTCAATAAATTTAGACGTTGTTCTGCTTGATGCAAAAACAATTTTATCCTTATAAAATGATGGGCTAAAATCTTGACTTTTCGTGTTTGTATTCATTTGAACGATTTTATATAAACCTTTATCAACAGACCAATTACTTATTTCAGTTTTGTTTGCTAAGTAATCTATTGCACGTAAATCATTCGGTTTTATTTCGCTAAATTTATCCATCCATTTATTTGAAATATCTTGTTTGCCATTTTCTTTTAAAACCTTTGCATAGTTGTAATAATCTTCTGGCAACAACACCTCACCCGATTGCACTAACCAAACATAAACTTCTTCAGAACGTTCCTTTAAATCCATTTGATAATAAGCAAAAGCTAAATTGCGTTGCCCATCTAAAGTTAGTTTTTTTGAACCTAAATACATTTTAATGGCCTTATCGTAGGAATAGTTAAAAGAATATTTATCTCCTCTTATTTCTTTTCTTGTTTTTACCAAAGAACTTGGTTCATTTTTAGGTTTGATTATTTCTGTATTCCAATTTGCCGACTTATTAACTTTTGAGTTAAAAGCAATGGTTTCTACGATTGATTTTTGTTGCTGACTAACCTGTTTGCTGAAACCGATTCTGAAAACTAATAATGCAATGATGGCTATGTAAACTTTTTTCATTATTTCAAATTATAACTTTAAAAATATCTAGGATTTTGTATTTGTCTTTTGTCGAATAGCAAAAAGTCATATCTCAACATTATTTCATGACTTCCGCTATTGTACTTGGATGAACTTAATGCATATGACCAATCGTAAGCATATCCAACATGAAACTGATTTGTTATATCAAAACCAAATAATCCGCCTGCTGCGTCTCCTGAGCGAAACATGGCTCCAAGCTGAAATTTATTCATAATAACAAACATTGCTGTTAAGTCGGCCTGAATGGGCGCCCCTTGAGTAACTTTAATTAATGTGGTAGGTTTTAATGCTAGGTTGTCGGAAAGTTTTAGCATGGTACCTGCAATAAAAAAGTAATGTCGTTGTTCCCTTGAAATTAAGGTGTTTCCATTTACATCATTCACTTGTGAATATGAATTCTGTAATAAGTTTGGAACCGAAACCCCTGCATAAAACTTCTCTCTAGCATAGTATGCACCAAATCCAAAATCAGGAGTAATTCGCCCATCTATATTGTTAAGAAATACAGGATCGCTTTGTTGATCCAATAAAAGTGTATTCAAGTTTGCCTGAAACATGTTTATTCCTGCACTTAAGCCCAGTGATAATTTTGCTTTTGGGGTAAGTTTCATTATATACGCAAAGGTTCCAGTAACGGAGCTTGTACGCACTGGACCAATTTTATCTTGGACCACAGCTAAGCCTAATCCAATGTGTTCATTTCTTAAAGGCGCATGAATTGTTAAAGTTTGTGTTGTAGGAGCTCCTTCAAATCCAACCCACTGAGAGCGATTCAAACCTGTAACGGTTAATGCATCTCTGCTTCCAGCATAAGCAGGATTAACAACTAAGGTATTATACATGTAGTGCGTGTACATTGGCATTTGCTGCGCATATATGGATAAACATCCTGAGCTTAGAATCAAGGTTGCGATTATATTAATAAGTGTTTTCATATTATTTATGTTGTGATGTAATTCTTGGTTGATTAGTTTACTTTACTTGCTTATAAAAATAATTTCTTTAAACGTTCCCACATTACCCGTAACAAGAGAATGGGCAATTGCCATATCGCTTGCTGCCCTGAGGAAATATATCGTGCAAATTTGGAAGCAGTAGCGCCTACTGTAATTAATATTGCATTTTTATTGAATTAAATTTTAATCAAAAATTGAACAACAAAATTGCTGTAACTAGATTGAGAAAACATTACAAATTCTTATTTAAGTGTTACATGATTCACTCATTTCATATTCCATAATAAAGCATTTCATAATGAATTCGCAAGTTGAGAGGATTTAAATAGTATATTCCATTAAGTGAATTATATAACTTTTTAGCATAGCGGTGTAATACTTACCATGAATTACTTGGTCACCTTTGAAGAGTGAAAATTAATCACGCTTCTCCCGCAGTTTTCTGGGAAATAAATCATAAAAAAATGAAAAAAAGAATTCTCTTTACATCAGTTATGTTGTTAATAGGCTGTTGTTTGTTTTCTAACCTTGCATTTGCTCAAGCCCCACCGCAAGCTTTTAAATATCAATCTATCGTGAGAAATACCAATGGAAATCCAATGGCAAATTTGGCCATTCAGGTTAGGGTTTCAATACATGTTGGGTCGATAACAGGAGCTACAATATATAAAGAAACACATGCTGTTATTACCAATCAATTTGGTTTAATAAATCTGGAAGTTGGAAACGGAACTGTGGTTAGTGGATTGTTTACTTCTATTTCTTGGGTAACAGGAACAAATTGGTTGGAAATAGAAGCCGACTTCGGAAGTGGATATGTTGCTATGGGAGCATCACAACTTTTAAGCGTGCCCTACGCTCTTAATTGTGGAACTGGTATCCCTGGCCCAACTGGCGCAACTGGCCCAGCTGGAATAAAAGGCGATACAGGTATAACTGGAGCTCAAGGAATAATTGGATTAACTGGTCCAACTGGTGCAACAGGTTTAACAGGCGCAACAGGAATGAAAGGCGATACAGGTATAACTGGCCCACAAGGAACAATTGGTTTAACTGGTCCAATCGGCGCAACAGGTTTAACAGGCGCAACAGGAATGAAAGGCGATACAGGTATAACAGGTTCACAAGGAATAATTGGATTAACTGGTCCAATCGGCGCAACAGGATTAACTGGCCCAACTGGAATAAAAGGCGACACAGGTATAACCGGCTCACAAGGAATAATTGGTTTAACAGGAGCAACAGGATTAACTGGCGCAACTGGGATAAAAGGTGATACTGGTATAACTGGCTCACAAGGAATAATTGGATTAACTGGTCCAATAGGCGCAACCGGATTAACTGGCGCAACTGGAATAAAAGGCGATACAGGTATAACAGGTTCACAAGGCTTAATTGGTTTAACAGGAGCAACAGGATTAACTGGCGCAACTGGGATAAAAGGTGATACAGGTATTACAGGCTCACAAGGAATAATTGGTTTAACTGGTCCAATCGG
>JAUYMZ010000393.1 GCA_030699355.1 Bacteroidota bacterium
TAAATATATTAACCAATTAGCTATTAGTAGTGCCGAGGAATTTATAGAAAAATACAAAGACAAAGGTGCCCAAGTAATTTGTCATTTTGGTTTAGGTTTTTATTCGGCTTTTATGGTTGCCCACAAAGTTGAATTACATACCAAATCTTACAAAGAAGGCGCAGCAGCTGTTAAGTGGACCTGCGACGGCAGCACCCAATTTGAAATTAGCGATTCTGATAAAGCCGAAAGAGGTACTGAAGTAATTTTACATTTAGCGGAGGATTCGTTAGAATTTAACGACGATTTTAGAATCAAAGGAATTTTGGATAAGTATTGTAAATTTTTACCAATAGAAATTTCCTTTGATGAAAAAGTATTGAATAATCCTGCCCCACTTTGGACAAAAGCTCCGGCAGATTGCAGTAAAGAAGATTATGAAGCCTTTTACAAAGAGTTATATCCATTTAGCGAAACCCCTTTATTTTGGATTCACCTAAATGTAGATTATCCATTTAAATTAACGGGCATTTTATATTTTCCAAAAATTAAAAATGAGTTTGAACCTACCCGCAATAAAATTCAATTATACAGCAACCAAGTATTTGTAACCGATTCGGTTCAGGACATAGTACCCGAATTTTTAATGTTGTTGCATGGGGTTATAGATTCGCCAGATATTCCGTTAAACGTGAGTAGAAGCTATTTGCAAAGTGATGCTAATGTGAAGAAAATTAACAGCCATATCACTAAAAAAGTAGCAGATAAGCTAGAAGAAATTTACAAGCAAGATAGGGTTGCATACAATGCCAAGTGGGAGAGTGTAGGCACTTTTGTAAAATATGGTATGATTAGCGAAGAGAAGTTTTACGACCGTGGTGTAAAATTCTGCTTGTTGCAAAACAAGGCCAAAGACTTTTTTACTTTAGAGGAATACAAAGAAAAAGTGGCAGCCACCCAAACTGATAAAGACAGTAAAGTAGTGTTTTTATACAGCAATGATATGATTGCCCACGATAGCTTTATACAGGCAGTTGAAAAGCGTGGTTACGATGTGTTGGCAATGGATGGCGTATTGGATAATCACTTTATTAGCAATGTAGAAAACAAGATTGAAAACGTTACTTGGAAGCGCGTAGATAGCGATAGCGTTGATAAATTGATTGATAAAGATATTAAGAAAGAAAGTGTTTTAAGTGAGGCGGATCAAACAGCTTTAAAAGATGCTTTTGAAAAAGATTTTAGCTTTGGCGGAACCTATAAATTTGCTCCAGAGGCGCTTTCTCCCGATGATTCTTTCTTAACGTTAATAAAACCAGAATGGGAGCGTAGGATGAAGGAAATGCAAAAAATGCAAGGCATGAATATTTTTGGAAACATGCCTGATACCTTCAATGTGGTTATTAATACCAACCATCCTTTGAGTTTAAAATTAAGCAAAATGACCGAAGGAGAAGCCAAAACACAATTGAGCAAACAAGCTTTTGATTTGGCCCGACTCTCACAAAATTTATTACATGGAGAAGAGCTTACAGCCTTTATCCAAAGAAACACCAAAGAACTCTCGGTTTAAAACCATTGTGTATTTGATAAAAAAAATCCCGTTAGCCAAAAGCAAACGGGATTTTTTTATGTAAAGGTTGGCCGAAGCCGAAGGTTGGTTTTATTAGATTTGAAATTATGTTCCTAAAAACATAAGGCTTCGTATCAAATCTGATATAAACCATCATTCATATTCTATTCCAAAAGCCTAAGTATTTGTTTTAAAGCAATTTAATTTATGGTTCTTTACGTATTCTGCCCCAATTTGAATCTTGTTCTCTCAATTTGAAAAAGAAACAAACTACTAAGTAACGAAGGAACTAAGGTTTTTTTCTTTGCTGCTTTGTAGTTAAAAAAAACAAACTACGAAGTAACAAAGGAACAAAGGTCTATGGACCATGGACTATGGACTAAATTAACTCTACTCCAACTCAATCAGCTCTTCCATTACGGCTTCCATTTCCTTTTCTAGGTGGTGTAAAGCTTTTTTCTCGGCTTCGTAGAAAGAATTAAGTTCGGCAATTTTTTTGGCATCGCTGGTATTTTCAGGCAAAGTAAAAGCTGTTTCCAATTCTTTTAACTTCAGTTTAGTTCTGTTAACCTTTTGCTCGTATTCGTCGAATTGCTTTTTTAGGGTTTGAATATAATTATTGCTCACTTTAGCTACTTTGGCAGGTGCAACAGCAGCAGTAGGAGGGGCAATCGGTTCAGGTTTTTTATCTTTTTTAGGTTCAGCCTTTGCATCCATAAATTTTTGTTCTGCATCGCGTTTGGCTTTCCAAAACTCAAATTCTTCAAAAGTGCCAGGGTATTCTTTTATTTTTTCATCTTCAATCCACCAAATTTTATTGGCAATTTCTGATACAAAAAACCTATCGTGACTCACCACAATAAAAGTTCCTTCATACCTTTGCAGCGATTGAATAAGGATATTAATACTGCGCATATCCAAGTGGTTGGTAGGCTCATCTAAAAGCAGGAAATTGGCTTCGGTTAACAGTGTTTTGGCCAATGCCACACGGGCTTTTTCGCCCCCACTTAGCACTTTTATTTTCTTAAAAACATCGTCGCCTGCAAATAAGAAGCAACCCAAAACGGTTCTTAATTCGGTTTCTGGGCGGTCTGTAGCAAAGTTGGAAAGCTCCTCTAGAATTTCATTTTTTAAGTTCAAAGATTCTAATTGGTGCTGGGCATAAAAAGCTTTGCGTACATTGTGCCCCAATTTAATTTCGCCCTCATAAGAATCGGTTTGAGCCAACAGTCTTAAAATGGTTGATTTTCCTTTTCCATTGGCACCAATCAAAGCAATTTTATCTCCTTTTTCAATTCTAGCTTCAGCATCAGAAACAATAGGTACACCCGGATAACTTTTTGTTACATTGTTTAATTCGGCTAAGGTTCTGCCGGGTTGCACGCCTACCCTAAACTGAATATTAATTTCACGGTTATCATCTTCAGGAGCCTCTATACGGTCTAAACGATCCAACATTTTAACCCTACTTTGAGCCATAGAAGCCTTACTGGCTTTTGCCTTGAACCTATTAATTAACTTTTCTTGTTCCTTAATAAATTGTTGTTGATTGTCGAATGAACGCTGTTGCATATCCATGCGTTCTTCTTTCGATTCTAGGTAAAATTGGTAGTTACCAGGGTATTCAAAAATCTTTTGCATGCTCACTTCCACAATTTTATTGACCATTTTATCTAAAAAGAACCTATCATGACTAACTACGATAACTGTTCCTTTATAGCTTTTTAGATACTCCTCCAGCCATTCTATACTTGGTAAATCCAAGTGGTTGGTAGGCTCATCGAGCATCAATAAATTGGGCTCTTGTAAAAGCATTTTGGCCAACATTACACGCATGCGCCATCCACCCGAAAACTTGTTAAAAGGTTTGGTTAATTGCTCGGTAGTAAAACCTAAACCTTCTAATATTTTTTCTGTACGGTGGTGAATATTGTATCCATCTAAACGTTCAAACTCCTCTTGTTTATCGCTCAGTTTTTGGATAACCTCTTCGCTGTGGTCGGTTTCCAATAATTCTATAATATCGTTGATTTCTTTTTCGAGTTGTAATTGCTTTTCAAAGGCGGTAAGGGCCACATTTAAAATGGTGTCTTCGCTATCAAAACTTAACTGGTCTTGGTTAAAGAATCCGATGGTTAAATCGCGGGGTTTGCTCATGGTACCCTCAGTAAGGGAGTACTCGCCAGTAATAATGCGCAGTAGGGTAGATTTACCTGTTCCGTTTAAACCAATTAGTCCAATGCGTTCGTTGGGTTTTATATGCCAGTTTGCGTTGCGGTATAAGAATCTTCCGCCAAATTCAAATCCAATATTAGTAAGTGCTATCATAAAATGGCTGCAAATATACTAAAACTATGCTAAAATCATGGTATTATGAGCAAGGATTAGTTTGGGAATTTTGTATTTAATGTTATACAATGTTAAGTTTAGTACAAAAAAAAAGGGGTTAAAAAACCCCTTTTTACTTAGAATAATCTTGTTCTAGCGCTTTCATTGGTTGGCTGCAGGAAGAAACTATTTCCTTTTAAGGTTTCATTCCCGAACCTATATCCTAAACCAATACCATGTGATTGTTTACTGGCTTGTGAAATATCTGAAATAGGTAGGTTGTAGTTATAAAACACATTGAACCTATCATTTAGTTTGATAAAAGTGAAGACACCTACTTGCTGTACAGGAGAGAAGTTTAAGCCAATTCCGACCATATTTTGAAAAGTTCCCATCACACCTATTTGGGTGTTTATTGGATTGTTTGTGGAGGCAGAAACCACGGTAAAAGCCTCTAATGCGGCATCACCAAAATCTTGGCGGTACCAACCTTGCATGCTTAATATGGGTTCAACATTTGCACCAACGTATCTGAAGCGTGGTTGTGGAATTATATTTCTATAACTTAGCCCTACAAAGAACTTTTCTGAGTTAGAAAATGCTATCGAAGCATCAAAATTATTTACTGCAATTCCATTTTGATCTACACTTAATAAGGGATCATTTGGATCGAGCAAATTGTTTCTGTTGAGGTTTAAATTGCTTTGTGTTAAATGATGTTTTAAGCCAAAAGAGAGTTTGGTTTCATCTGTCACCGTTACATGAAAAGCAAATGCGTTTGCAATTGAAATAGTGCTTACTGGCCCAAGTCTATCAGAGATAACTGATACATTCCAACCAGTATTTCCATTGAACATGCGGTCGTAATTAAGGAAGGCATTTTGTGGGGCACCATTTAATCCAACCCAACGTGCATCATATCCTAATCTTAATTGGTTATGGTGCATGCCCGCCACCGAAGGATTAATCATTACTGGATTAAAAATAAAGTGTTCATTACCGCCACTTAATTGGGCTTGTGCTGATTGTAAACCAAACACTAAACCGAGTATCGAAAGTATTCTATGTAATTTCATGATGGATGCTAATTAATTACTTGGTGATATAAATATATCCCGAATAGGTTTTGTTATTGGCTTTGGTTTTTAAAACATAGAAATAGGTGTCGTTTGGCACAATGCCACCTGCATCTTTTAATAAACCGGTTGATTTCACTTTTCCATCCCAATCGTTTTTGTAATTGGTAGCTTCAAAAATGGTTTCACCCCAACGGTTAAATATCACTAACTCATTTTCTGGAAACTCACTAATACCTCTTATAAATAAGAAATCATTGATTCCATCTCCATTTGGCGTAAAACCTTCGGATACCACTACACCACAATTTCCTCCAGGGTTAGAAGCTACCATATTTATAGCTACCGAATCGAAACAGAAATTTTGGTCTACGATATAACCATATGATAATCCATTATAAACCTTGTAGGCAGTATCTCCAGTTAATGGTCTAAAATTCCAAACAAATTGGTATGGACCAACTCCTCCATTACCTTCAAAGAATACAACTCCTGTTGAATCTTCTGGACAAAAAATCTGACTGATAATTGTTGCATTTATAGAAAGTTTATTTGGTTCAGCCACTACAATATCTTTTGTTATGGTGCAACCTCTTGCATCTGTAATGCTGTAAGTATGTGTTCCAGCGCCCACATAGTATAAGGTATCTGGTGCGGTAAAGCCAATCCAATTTCCTACGTATGGTCTTTCTCCACCTATAACCATAGGAGCAATGATAGCGCTATCGTATCCATTACATCTTACACCTGTTACTAAATTTAAATCTAATTGAAGGGCAGAATCTGGATTGGTAATGGTAATACTATCCATAACAAAACAACTATTAGAATCGGTAACGGTATAATAATAAACCCCAGCGGCTAATCCCGTTTCGGTTAAATTGTTGGATCCATTATGGAGCCATGTTACTAAAAATGGAGGTGTTCCGTTGATGGTGATGGCATTTCCAATTCCATCGTCTGAACCAAAACAAGTAATATTCGTAAAGGTTGGAGTTGCGGTAAGTTTACCTGGTACATTTAAATATATACTATCTGTAAATACACAAGTTCCGTTATCGTATGAGCAATAAGCCCATCCAATTTTGTTACTGTAAACTGCAATTTGAGTGGTTTCTCCATTATCCCAAGTATAATTAGAGTAACCTGCTTTGGCTTCAATCATCACGGTGTCTCCCTCGCAACTTATTTTCTCTACGCTATCAAGAATAATATCAAATCCTTCATCAATAATATCTATGGTAATATTTCCGGCGCCACAATTGGGGGCACCATCAAATTTTTGAACTAAGGCACTTACACGTGTTCTGGCAATAGGGTTAATGGTAATGCTATCTGTATTGTAAGTTGAAACATTGTTTATCCACCAATCGTATGTATAATTAGTTGGTGCAATTTCTAACAATCCAAAAATATTTCTTTTACAAACATCATTATTGGCTTGGTCATCATCAGGATTTGATTCCCAAAGATTGGCATCTATGCAAGATTCTGATACGATAAACACATAATCATCTGGCGATGGCAATGGCCTTCCAGGAGCAAAATTATTGTATACAATAGAATCACAATTCATCCAAATATGGTAACCTGCCGGACCAGCAAATGCTCCAATCCAAACATTATCTGATACCATATCCGTAATGTAATTTTGTTCTGAGGTATCATTTATAACAGCCAAATGACCACCAGCCGCTAAGGCATTTTGTGCAGCAACGGTCCAAGAACTATTAACGTCTGCTTTATAATATTGGTGTCCGCGGTACTCTCCTAAATAAGTATAACCTGGAATAGGATCGCCCGGTGTGTGCACTACTTTGGCAGGTGGGCCAAACGGACTGCAATCATTTTTTAAATCAAGTTTTAGCGTAAAAGGAGCTCCATAACAAATAACAGTGTCCTCTGTTGGAACAATTTCGTATCCACCTCTGGTTACGTATACACTATCCCAATTATAACAGCCTGTAACAGGAGTTATTGTTGCGGCCCAACCAGTATACCAGCCTTCATTAAATACCTCAGCTATTCTATTAGAAGAACCAGTACTCCAATTATAGAATTGGAATCCATTTGGCATGTTTATAAAAGATAAAGTACCAGGTGCACCGCATAAGCGTAAGGTGTCTGATGTAATTAAATCGGTGTCTAATTTTCCACTTGTAGTTGTAACGGTAACGGTATCGTAGCAGAAAGTATTACCAAAAGGTACTTTTACCCAATATTCAGTTGTTGGGTCAACCGGAGTTACA
>JAUYMZ010000184.1 GCA_030699355.1 Bacteroidota bacterium
GGCTTTGTTCTTTACTTCTTCGTAATCAAACTCAAAAGATTTGTTTGTTTTTTTCATGTTTATGTGTCTATAAAGTTAGTCTTATTAATTAACTTTGACACAGTTTAATTTACACCCTCTTCCAAATCCCAAGAACCACAATTGGGGCAATGGTTCCCGAGCTTATATTTAATGATTGTTTTCGTCATAGAAAGAATGCAAATGTAAATTAATTATTATCAATTTTATTCCGATTTTTGTATACAATTTCATTTTAAAAAAATAATTCAAATTGACACTTCGATTTAAAGAGTCAAAATTTTCATCTCATTGGATGTCTAACAAATGTAAATTAAAAAATAAGTATATAATATACCTATAATTAGGGATAATGTATTAAATTTCAATTAAAGAAATATTACAATTTTTATGTTTTGTAAGCGTGAAATAATTTAATTTGCCAAATCTAAAACAACAACAAAGTGCAATTTAAACAAATTATAGGTCAGCATTTTATAAAACAAAAGCTAATAGCGATGGCAAATACAGGCCGTATTAGTCATACCCAACTCTTTGTAGGCAGCGAAGGCAGTGGCAATTTAGCCTTGGCCCTCGCCTATGCGCAGTATGTAAACTGTTTAAACCCAAACGCCGAAGATAGTTGCGGCACTTGCAGCAGCTGTGTGAAGTTTCAAAAACTCATTCACCCCGATTTACATTTTACGGTGCCTACCATATCACCTTATAAACAAACCAAAGAAATTTTGGAAGACTGGCGCGAGGCCTTCCTGGCCAATCCGTATATCAGCGATTTTCAGTGGCTGCAAACCATCGATAGCAATGCCAACAAACAGGGCAATATTACTGCCGAAGAATGCAGGGATATTATAAACAGATTGAGCCTAACCAGTTACGAGGCTAAGTTTAAAACACAAATTATTTGGTTGCCAGAATACCTGCACTTAAGTGGCAATATTCTTCTTAAATTATTGGAAGAACCCCCCGAAGGTACTTTAATAATTTTGGTGGCCAACCAAACCGAAAAAGTAATTGCTACCATTTTATCTCGGGCACAAACCATAAAAATTCCTAAGTTAAAAGACGAGGAAATAGCAGAGGCATTAGAAAAGTTGCATCAATGTTTGCCGCAAAAAGCCAACGATATTGCGCGTTTGGCTGATGGCGATTACCATTTGGCTTTGTCGCTAATAGGCATGGACCAAGACGGTTATTTTACCAGCTACAGCAGTTGGATGCGTTTTTGTTTTAGTGGCAAAGTGGGTGAGCTTCAAAAATGGGTAGATGAGATGGCTGGTTCGGGCAGAGAATATGTAAAAAACTTTTTAGGGTATACCACCCAAATGATGCGTGCGGCCTTTCTTTTAAAATATGGCGACCCAAGTTTGGTGCGTGTAAATGAAACTGAAAAACAATTTTTGGTAAAATTTTCGAGCTTCTTAAACAGCCATAATCTGGGTTCAATCTTAGAAAGTATTGATGAAGCAGTGGTTGGGGTAGAACGAAACGCCAACCTAAAAAT
>JAUYMZ010000412.1 GCA_030699355.1 Bacteroidota bacterium
ATTCTATTTCCTGCTATGATTGCCACCCTAAAACGTTGCAAACCCATCATTCAAATTGAGATATCGAGTTTAGAAAATAGAGAGAAAATGATTGAAGTGCTTAGTCCACTAGGATACCAATCATTTAAGCTGAACCAAGAAGAATTAGTGGCCATGCCAGAAAAAGAGGCCATAAATTATGAAGGTGGCGATTTCTACTTTAAGGTAGTGTAGTTTTTACTACCAATCATCTTCGTCTACTATAACAGGCTCTCTTAAGGCAGCTTTTAAACTTTCAATAAGTTTTAAGATGTCTCTATCTGCATTGCGCAAGATGGCGTCGTGTTCACGCACTTTAACGGTACTCGTATAATAGTATTCAAAGTAGTTTCTTGTTCCTTTACCATCGGCAGGTTTTACAGACTCATGCACAATATTTGAGATTTGATAGCGATATCTTCCCTCTTTTATAAAGATGGTTAATTTAAATTCGAAACGACCCATCGGACGTTTGGTATATTTATTTAAATAAGAATAAGCAGGAATGCTTCCAATGTAGGTTAATTTCTGGTTTCGCTTATCCATTTCCAATTTTACCTCTTTTCCTAAATTTTTAGCTACCCAACGTTTAGCTCTGATGTATAAAGAATCTGAACCACTTTCTTCTTGCTCCATAACTCCATTGTAGGTTATGAGGTTGGTAGCAGAATCTATTACCAATACAATACGCTGGTAGGGCTTTGCGGTTAGCTTAGCTGCTTTCGGATTGCCATTTTCATCTAATTCTTGCCCGGTGGCATCGTCCTCCATCATGGTAGAAGAATCTGGTTCTGCAAAATCAAATTCAGGGGCGGGTTCTTCTACTTGCGCGGCGGCAAGGAAAACCGTAAAACTGAACAATACTAAAAATCCTATTCTAGCTATATTTCTCATCTTTGTTTTTATTCTATTTAACCAATTTTCGTACCATATATGGGTTATCGAAAAATTTTATTTGGGGTTTACTGTTAATAGGGCCTCAATTTTATAGAAAATCTGCTACAAAAAAAAGATTAATGTTTGGCTTCACGCTTAGAAACTGACAATTCACCTTTTTTATTAACGGATTTCTTAGCTTTTTTCTTATTTGGGTCGAACCCATTGGCGCGCATGGCATCCCAATATTCTTTTCCATAAGAAACATATATTTCGTCGCCAGGCTTTATATTTCTCGAAGCGATGATGTATGGCTTGCTCTTAATAACTTCAAAACGGGCATTGTTTCTAAAACCAGGTAACCTCACAAAACCGGCAGCATCATTGGCATAACGAGCCAACGACTCAGGCACATTTTGCGCATCAATGCACTTTTTATCTGACACATAGAAATAGTACAAGCCAACGCCATCCAATGCTTCATTGCGCTTTTGACACTCCTTCCAAGTAATTATTTCACCTGTATATTCAATCACTTTGTCGTTGCGCTTAAACATTTCTTTGGCAAACAATCCCTTACCTGCACCCGGTATCTTCGACTTTTTAACTTCTAAACTCATGTAACTGCAAAAATGGTGAAACTAAGTTAGAAAGCAAATTCTAAATAAAATTCGAAATCCGAAATTCGAAATCCTAAATACGAAATCCGAAATACGAAATCCGAAATACGAAATTCGAAGATTAAATTTTAAGATGGGTATTAAAAAAATATACTGGAATAATCATTGAATGAAAATTGCTTACAAAATAGGAAAATCCAAATTGCGAATTAAATAGCTAAACTAAAATAGATTACATTAAATTTTGAAATGCATTCTTAACTGCAATAAATGGAGCTGGTTTCGTCAACATGGAAGACCTTCTGGCAAATTTATGTTATTGCCTTTTTGAAAGGAATGCCCTTACCGGTGGACCTCCTGCCACTCTTCTAGAATGGTTAACTTCTGGCCACTCACAAGCACAAGCAGTATTGTGGATGTTAAGTTATTATGAACATGGTGAAATGGTGGCTATTCTCGGCCAAATGGGGCATTCCTACTCAGATATGGAAAGTGCAGAGAGTTTTTTAAGCACTGCTTCTTTAAAAGAATTTGAAGATAAACTAGTAACTTATGGATATGATGATTGTTATAAGTTAAAAAATGCCTTATATTCGTTATTACAAAATGATGCATCTAAATTAATAGATTTACTTTCATTACATCCTGATTTAAAAGAAATGGTTGCTGGCACAGAGTTTAGTTCAAATTGCACAAGTATAAGTTCTTCAGAACTTATTAATTCATTGGTTGCATATGACCGAAGAGCGCTTTGGGACGTTTTGTTTGATGCTGTAAATGTATCAGAAATGATAGCATATTTTAAGCTGTCTGAATCTACTATGTTTCATTACACAGTTGCAAATCAGCATCCACAATGGTATGGAATTTACCAGAACTCACATAATCTTTATAGTACAACTGGAACAGGAATGGAGTCATATTTTGGAAGAATTAAAGATCAGTTTGGGCAGCTATTCTATGATAATTTAATCGCTAAATTTTTAAATGCTTCCAAAACGTATATAGATAGTTTTAGGTTAACAGAACAAGTAATTATGGAAGTTCACGTCTTGGCATTTACCAGCATTATAAGCCACTGGTTGGCAGATATTTTAATGCTAATCAATCACAATCAAGCTTAAATGACCAAGAAAACATTTCTATCATTTTAGAACCTAAATCTTATGCGTTATTTACCTTATACCGAGGAAATAAACGATACGAATTAAGCAATCATTTAGGCAATGTTTTAACGGTAATAACGGATAAATGCATATTATCCTGCATTGGCGATACGGTTTCTGCTAAAACAGCCGATATAGTTTCTGCCACAGATTAT
>JAUYMZ010000413.1 GCA_030699355.1 Bacteroidota bacterium
TAAAAGGGTGTTCTTAAAAATAAATGCCTGACCCAAAAGGGCAACAAGATTTAAAGTAAGAAATATAAATAATACTCGTGTTTTCATTTTATGCAAATATTATAACTACATCATCTTGTTCTATTAAATCACCTTCTTTGAGCACAATTTCTTTTACCACGGCAGTTTTTGGAGCAACCATAGTGTTTTCCATTTTCATAGCTTCTATGGTAAATAGGGGTGCATTTTTTACAACTTGGTCACCTTTATTAACTAAGATTTTAGATAACCTTCCTTGCAGTGGCGAACCTATTTCCAAATCATTACTTACTTTTTTGCGAATAGGCTTTGTTTGTTTAAAGCTTTTATCCGTAACCTCAAGGCTTCTGGTTTGACCATTTAACCTAAAGAAAGCCATTTTCTTTCCATCACCAATATCAGTTACATTCAACATTCTGATGAGAATATTTTTACCGGGTGCTAATTCTATTAATGTTTCCTCGTTGTTTTTTAAGCCATAGAAAAAGGTGGTTGAAGGTATATGCCACAAGGCACCGTATTCTTCACGCTTTTTAGCATACTCTTCAAAAACTTTAGGATAAAACAGGTAAGATAAGCAATCAAGAAAACTATATTCCTCGCCAAATTTTTCTTTAAATGCTCCAAACTCCAACTCAAAGTTAATGGGTGCTAAATGTTCATTTGGCCTTCCAGCATAAACTTGTTTTTCTTTTAATATTTTTGCTGATAATTCGGGTGGGAATCCACCGGGGTTTTGACCCAAATCACCTCTAAACAATTCTATCACACTGTCTGGGAAAGAAATGTTCTCCCCATTTTCTAGGATGTCTTTTTCGCTAAAATTATTGGCAGTCATAAACAAGGCCATATCGCCTACAACCTTAGAGGATGGCGTTACTTTAACAATGTCGCCAAACATCCTATTGGCAGTTACATAATTTTCCTTAATGGTTTCAAACTGATCTTCCAAACCCAAACTTCTAGCCTGTGGTCTAAGGTTAGAATATTGTCCACCCGGAATTTCATGGTCGTATACTTCCGCTGTTCCAGCCTTTAATTCGTGTTCAAAAGGGTAATAAATTTCTCTAACATTTTCCCAATAATTTGAAAATCCATTCAAAGAATGTAGGTTCATTTTATTTTCCCTTTCTTGTCCTTGCATCATAGCAACCAAAGCATTAAAATTGGGTTGTGAGGTAAGTCCGCTCATACTTGCCAATGCCACATCTATCACGTCCACTCCAGCTTCAATTGCCTTTAAATAGGTGGCAGCTTGAATACTGCTTGTATCGTGTGTATGCAAATGAATAGGGATGGAAACTACCTTTTTTAGTTCACTTACCAATACCGATGCTTGAAAGGGTTTTAATAGGCCTGCCATATCTTTTATACCTAAAATATGTGCACCTGCATCTTCTAATTGCTTGGCTAAATCTATATAATAATTTAAATTAAACTTTTGATTTTTGTTGGGGTTCATAAAATCTCCAGTATAACATATACAAGCTTCAGCCAATCCTGGTGTTCGTTCGTTTACGGCTTTTATACTCACCCGCATGCCTTCTATCCAATTGAGCGAATCAAATATTCTAAATATGTCTATTCCTTCTTTGCTGCTTTCTTCAATAAATCTTTCTACTAAATTGTCTGGGTAGGCTTTATATCCAACCGCATTAGAGCCTCTAATAAGCATTTGAAATAAGATGTTGGGCACAGCTTCTCTTAGTAATTTTAAACGATGCCATGGGTTTTCATGTAAAAATCTGAGCGCTACATCAAATGTTGCCCCGCCCCACATTTCCATCGAAAATACTTCTGGGTTATTTTTAGCGTATGATTCTGCTACTTTTAAAATATCCACTGTGCGCACCCTTGTGGCCAATAAACTTTGATGTGCATCACGCCAAGTGCAATCTGTATATTGTATAGATTTTTCATTTTTTAGCCAATCCACAAACTGGGTTCGGCCCAAATCATTTAACTTATTCTTAGTTCCTTTAGGGTATGCGCCATATTTATCGAAGTCGGGAACAATGGGTGTTTTAAAGGTTTTTCTGGTGTCCGTAAATTTAATATCGGGGTTGCCATTTACTGTTATATCAGCAATGTACATAAGTGCTTTGGTACCTCGGTCTAATTTTTTGGTGAGCTGAAATAATTCTGGATGGGTATCTATGAAATTTACATTGGTTTCTCCTGCCAAAAAGGTTGGATGTTTTAATACATTTTCTAAAAAGCTTATGTTTGTTTTTACCCCTCTTATTCTAAACTCTTTAAGAACGCGTTGCATTCTCTCTGAAGACTCTGCTAGGTTTCTGCCATGTGCCGTAATCTTTACCAAAAGAGAATCGAAAAACGGAGATATTTTTACATTTGGATAGGCACTTCCTTCATCTAGTCTTATGCCTGCACCTCCCGCATTTCTGTAGGCTATAATAGTACCGTGGTCTGGTTTAAATCCATTGGAAGGGTCTTCTGTAGTAATTCTTACTTGAAGCGCAAATCGATCTACCTTAATAGATTCTTGATTGGGTATATTAATCTCAGGACTATCCAAAGTTAATCCCTCTGCAATTCTTATTTGGCATTTTACAATATCAATCCCAGTTACAGCCTCAGTAACGGTGTGTTCTACTTGAATGCGTGGATTTACTTCTATGAAAAATATGTTTTCATCTTTGTCTACCAAAAATTCAACCGTACCAACATTGTTATAATTTACTTCTTTGCAAATATTGAGTGCATAAGCATGCACCTGCTCCCTGGTTTTTTGAGATATGGATGGGGCAGGAGCCATTTCAATTACTTTTTGAAACCTGCGTTGCACAGAACAATCTCTTTCATGCAGGTGAACCATGTTCCCATGATTATCTCCCATTATTTGAACTTCAATATGCCTGGGTTGGTCTACATATTTTTCAATAAAAATGGTATCGTCTCCAAAGGCAACTTTAGCTTCGTTTTTTGCTTCATTAAATAGTTTTTCTAATTGGTCTTCTGTCCTTACCACCCGCATACCTCTGCCTCCGCCACCTGAAGCTGCTTTTAGCATTATGGGGAAGCCAATTTGTAAGGCCTCTTGTAAGGCTATGCTGTAATTTTGTAAAACAGCCTGACTATCTTTTATAATGGGAACTTTAGCTTTTATAGCCACTTTTTTGGCCATTACTTTATCTCCCAATTGGAGCATTACCTCTGGTTCAGGACCAATAAAAATGATGCCTTCCTCTTTACAACGTTGCGCAAATTGGGCGTTCTCACTTAAGAATCCATATCCTGGGTGAATTGCGTCTACTTTATTATGTTTGGCTATGTATAATATTTCTTCAATATCAAGATAAGGCTTAAGAGG
>JAUYMZ010000424.1 GCA_030699355.1 Bacteroidota bacterium
TGTAAATTGGTCTGAACCAAACAAATTTTCGATGGCCTTTTCTTCCACAAAAACGGGCAACTTTTTACTCATTTTTGGGAGTTGAATTTTCACCATGGGATCATCATTTATCCATTCTTGCTTTCGCATAAATTTGAATAAACTTTTGAGGGTAGAAATTTTGCGCGCCACACTTCTAGCACCTATTCCTGCTTGCATTAAACTAGCCATCCAAGAGCGAATTTGTAAATGGTTAAAAGTGCCTATGTTTGTAATTTGGTATGTGAGTTCTAGGTAATCTGAGAACTGCCTTAAATCGGAGGCGTATGCGGCACACGAGTGTTTGGATTGTTTCTTTTCCAAAGCGCTGTATTGCATAAATTGATGAATGGCCTCTTGCAATCTCATAGGATGATTTTGTTAGATGCAAGATAAACAATTTCTTCAAAAATGCTATTTAAAGCAAAAAAAAAGCAGCCTGAAAATCAGACTGCTTTTTCTATGATAGCTTAATTGCTTAAGCTTGTTCTTGTTGTTGCATCTTTAATTTGTAAGCTGCACGGATTTTTTCGTGACGTTTGTTGATACAAGGCTTAATGAAAGCCTGACGACCACGTAATTCTTTTACAACGCCTGTTTTTTCAAACTTCTTCTTAAACTTCTTTAGAGCTCTATCTAAAGATTCGTTTTCTTTTACGCTAATATGAATCATTGTTGGTGCACCTCCTTTCCTTTAAATCTCCCTTTCGGGGGTTGCAAAAGTAAACATATTCAGGAAACAAACAAATAAATGTTTGAATATTGTTTACTGCAAATTAAGCAACCAATTAAACACATTTAAATGCTTAACTCCATTTCTGCTAATAGAAAATGAATCTGTTGTGAGCAGGTATTTAGGATAGTTATCATGTATTTTTTCTAGTGCACCAAATTCGCGCTCTATTGTTCCATCATTTATCATTTGCCATGCAACTTGATAATATTCAAGCTCTCCATTTATATTTTTACAAACAAAATCTACTTCCGTATTCCGATTTGTGCCAGTCCATATTTTATTACCACGCCTCAATAATTCGAGGTAAACTACATTTTCTAAAATATGTCCCCTATCTGTTAATCTCTTCTTTCCCACCAATATATTTAGTAAGCCTACATCAACCAAGTAATATTTTTCTTGGGTAGCTAATTGATTTTTGCCTTTTAAATCAAATCTATTCACTTTATAAAACAGGAAACTTGCTACCAAATAATCCAAATATCGCTCAACAGTAGTATTATGTGTAATTTGTCCATCTTTTTTTAAACCTGTGGCAATATTATTTGGTGAAAGTGAACTACCGATATTCGTGGCTACAAATTTTACGATATTACCAAATGCCCGTTTATCTCTAATTTGATGACGCTGCGAAATATCTTTTTCAATAATAGTAGAATAAATTGCTTCCAAATATTCATAAATTTTATCAAAACCAATTTTCCTTAATTCAACACCTTTAGGTAATGATGTTTCATTTACATAATCAAAAAATAGTGCCTCGTAATTATAATGCTTTTCTAAAATATTTATTTGTCGAGCCTTCAGGTATTCTTTAAATGAAAAAGGTAAAATTGAAACTTCTATATACCTACCGCTCAGTAGCGTTGCCAACTCCCCCGACAACAAAAAAGCGTTTGAACCAGTTATGTATACATCTATATTTGGCTTTACAAACAATCCATCTACCAATCGCTCAAACTCATTTACATTTTGAACTTCATCTAAAAATACATAACTAGGTTTGGTTAAATCTAGATTATCAATAATGTAGGCATACAAAGCATCTAAATTATTCAAGAATTTACGTAATTCAAAATTTTCGAAGTTCAAAAATAAAATTTGTTCCTCCTCAACTCCCAGCTCAATTAACTTTTTTTGATAGAGTTCAAATAGTGTACTTTTTCCACTTCTACGTAAACCACTTACCACCTTAATTAAGTCAATATCTTTATACGACAGCAGTTTTTTAATGTATTCCTCACGGTTAATTCTACTTTCCATAAAACAAAGATAAGCACCCAATCATTAAAACTTGCAAATTTTGCAAGTTTTAATGATTGGGTGCTTTAAGTATTAGTTAAATTTTGGTGCGCCAAACTTTTAAAAATAGCCAAACCTCCTTTAAAATGTTTTAAAGTGGTGGTAAAATCCAATCTAGATAGTTGGCAGGTGAAATTACATCAAAACTGGCTTCTGGATAAGCAGTTTTCCAAGCCGTTGGTACTTTCACCTTTTTGTTTTCATTCCACTTAATTTCAAAAGCAAACAATTGTCCTCCCCTATCTTCAATCCAATCTATTTCTTGCTGCTGGTAGGTTCGCCAAAAATAATAATACGCTTTGGTTTCAGAATAACTTAAGTATTTTAAACGCTCTACTAAACAATAATTTTCCCATAAATCGCCTCTATCTGCGCGCAAATCCAAGGGTGCGTAATTAGAAACCAAAGTATTTCGGATACCTAAATCATAAAAATACCATTTGCTGCTTTTTACAATTTCGCTGCGCAAATTTCTGCTAAAACCAGAAACTTTAAACACCACAAACACCTTACTTAGCAAATCTAGGTATCGCTCAACCGTATTTTTACTCATGCCCAGCTGCTTCCCCAATTCATCATACGACACTTCTTTGCCAATTTGAAAGGCAATTAATTTCAACAAATCCATCATTTTAGAAGCATTTCTTACGCCATCTATAGCCAAAATGTCTTTCAAAAGATAATCTGTAACCAGCTCATTAAGATAGTTTTCTTTATCTATGGCTCTGTTTAATTTAAGCAATTCTGGGTAAGAACCATATATTAATCGCTGGTCTAAATTAGATTTTGTTTGAACCAAATTTTCAATCTGTATATACTCCATTTGTGCCAATGGATACAACATAAAGGTCTTTTTTCTACCTGTTAAAGGCTCGCCTAACTTATTATTTAAATCGAACATGGAAGAGCCCGATACCAAAATTTTAATCCCGGGCACCTCATCTACCATAAGTTTTAAAATAGCTCCAATCTCGTTTATTTTTTGAGCTTCATCTATTACCAACAAGGTATAACCAAATAACAAGCGCTTATAATTCTCAATACTGCGCACTTTTAACAAGGCCTCAGTAGCCATGTCTTCGCCATTTAATTTCAATACTTTTTCATCGTGCAATTCATCCAAAACACTTTTAATCAAAACCGTTTTACCAACCCT
>JAUYMZ010000426.1 GCA_030699355.1 Bacteroidota bacterium
ATTCTAATGATACCAAAAAAACCATCTATATTCAGTTTCTCTAAATATCTATTTGCTTTCTCCTCAAGAAGAATTAAAAAGTCATTTGTATTTTTTTCTTTTGCATTTTTAAAGGCCTTTTTAATTTTATCAATAGTTTGATGAATCAAACTTGAGGTGGAAGCAACTGAATTCTTTGCTAAATTATTATAATCCGCTTGCAATTTTTCAATTTCCAATTGCAAATCAACTTCTTCTTTCTCCAATAGTACAATTTGTTTTTCTGCTGTATTCTTAAAATTCCACCAATTTGTAATATTAACATATGCATTCTGCAATTGATCTTCAGTTAATCCATCATGGGTTGACAATAATTTTCTTTTATTCTCTTCTTCAATATTAATAGTATTCTGAAATTCTAAAACATCATTTTTTCTAGCTGTATTGAATTCAATCGTTGAAGTTATAGTTTCAATGTAATTATTTATATCTTGTATTTCAAAATCAAGAAAACTGCTCTTATGCTCCAACTCCTTCAAATAGTTATTCGGAAACAACTTGGGAGTTCCCTTTTTATTTTCGGGCATTTGACTTTTCGTCAGCTCACTAAGTTTATTTACCATAAAATTATATGCCTCAGACCCTGCCTTTGCCTCTCTCCCGCACACTTTACAAAACTGATCTGCAATCATTTCTTCCATAGAAATCTTATCTGGCACATTTGGAGAAAGAGGAATTATGCCATCTGCAATCTCTTTGATTAACTCTTTTTTTCCCTCTGCCTTAAGCTCTTCTTTTTCTAATAATCTTTTATGTTTACTGAAGCTTGAAACTTTGTTTTGGAATTCACCAATCACATTTGAAAAACCACAAAGTATCCATAAATCATCAAGCAATCTAATTGAATAGTCTTCATGAATTAAACTTTCGGATTTTGCCTTTCTATCAGACAAGCTATTAATTCGTTCATTTATATTTTTTAAAAGATCACTAACATCTTTGCTACTTTCAATTTCGCTTAACTTTGCACTGTAAATATTGGCATTATCTCTATTAGTTTTTAATTGTTGTCTCACTTCATGCTGTTTCTTTCTTAATTTACTGAGATTTGAACTTAAAATTGCCTCTTGTTGAGAATTTTGTTTATCAGACCTCAAATCTTTTTCCAAAGCTTTTCTTGCTTGTTCTTCGGCAAATTCTAAAAACCCCAAATTATCATCATCTCCGGTATAAAATGGCTCGAATTGACTAATATTGGAGAAGGTATCTATCAAATAATTCAACGCTTCTGGATTGTTAAAAACATTTAAATTTTCCTCCCCTTTAAATAGACAATATTTTCTTATTGCTGCTTCAAAACATCTATCTAATAAAACGCCTCCTTGAATAGGGATTCTCTCTGAACCTTCATTTATAAAACCCTTAAATTGAACATTAGAAACTACGATATCGTTCTCAGCATTTTTACTAAATTGAAAAGACTTCTCAACTATTTTTTCCCCATCATGGTCAAAGGTCATTGAAACTTTTAAAACTTCAAACCCAAACTCTGGGATTTCGGCAATTTTTTTTTCAGAAATTAGCCTTGGGTCATTCGTTTGTTTGGTGGTATCAAATAACCATTCTAAAGCTTCAAAAAATGTTGTTTTACCATCTCCATTATCCCCAATTACAATAACTAAACCATCCTTAAATTTTATTGTATTCAAGCCATAATAACTTCTGAAATTCTGTATTGTAATTTCTTTTATTATCATATTAGATTTTTATTTAAGTAGTTATAAACCTCATTATAAACCTCCTTATAATTCGCTTTCCCCTTTGATTCATTTATATTCTGCAGTATTTTGCCTAATACAACAACAACTGGATTTTCATCCTTCAAGGCATCCTCTACAGATTCTATTGTATTAACATTAATATTAAATTTATTTGCAAATTCAGTATCGGAAAGAACAAGCTTTAACATCTTATCATTATTATTCATTTTCGTATAAATTTAAGTTATAATAATTCATCGTATCCAATAAAACATCAATCGTGTGAGAACTATTTTCAGCAAGCTCGGAAAAGTTTTTCACCCTTTCTAATTCTTTTTTTAACATATTTCTCTCCATTTTAAAAGTCTCACCATCTTGGCTTATTTGGGGAATTACAACAAGGTCATGGATTAATGCAAATTGTTTTTCAATATGTTTTCTTAAAATCCTACCCCTTCTTTGAATAAATTGTCTTGGATTACCTGTACTTGCACAAAATATCGCCAATTCAGCTCGAGGCACATCAACACCTTCATCTAAACATTTCATAGAGGTAAGCACATCAATTTCACCTTTTGCAAACATGTCTAAGACATTTTCTTTCTCCTTAGTATCTGAAATAAATTGCTTTATTGTCAATCTATTATCGATGTTTTTTACGAGGTTCGTATATACATCAATTAAACCTGTTGTTTCAGAATCCAAAACCAAATTCTCATTCAATTGTGATTCATCCTCAAGCTCACTATTATCAATCCCCTCTGGAACGTATACTAATGTAAATTTCAAATTACCTTTTGATTCAAATTGTTGCTTTAAAATTTTATTGAATGCAAACAGCTTATTTGAAGCTTTATGAACTATTCGCTTTCTTGCCAATAACAGTGCTGTTAAAACTGGATTTTGATTAAAAGATTCCGATTCAGCGTTATAAAACTTTGAAATTTTTAAAGAAAGTTTTTTGTATTCAATCATCTCTTCATTATTTAATGAAACTAGATGAGGATAATAATAATATCTGCAAAGTACATTGTTAGTAATGGCTTCAGCCATGGAATACTCATAGGTATAACCTATTCTGCTGTTAAAAAAACTAAACACTTGATTATTTATATCGTTACCAAACTGACGTTCTGGAGTTGCTGAAAGTCCAATTCTTCTTTTACAATTAATTTCAGAAAGTAATTTTAAAAGCACTCCTGATCCCATATTATGACATTCATCTGCAATTAATAATGTTTTAGGAGACAATTGATTTATTTCATTAAAAACATTTCGCTTTGAAAAAGAGGCGTAAGTCGAAATTACAACAAATGAAATATCCTCTGTCTTCGAAATATTTTCGCGGGTAATTAGCGTTGAAAAATCTTCTTTCCATTCACTTTTGGAATTAACTTTAATGATGTTACCGAAGTTAAATTTTTTACATTCTTGTTCCCATTGATTAACCAATGTGATTGTCGGCACCAAAATCAATCCTTTATAATATCCAGTCTTTTTATAAACTTCAAGCAAGCAATTTAAAGAGGTTATGGTTTTTCCTGTACCAGTTGCCATAGCGAACAATCCCTGCTGTTTATTATTTTTCCAATTTTCAAACGCAATTTTCTGATATTCTCTCGGGCCCTCTAGGTATGGAAATCTCGGCACATTTTTGCTTATTTCTAAATTATTAAATAGTTTAAAAATGGACTCTTTTGTTTTCGGATTCGAAATCAAATTCATTTTCTTTTTAAGTAATTGCTCCTCTTGAACCAGCAATTCATCAATATCTTTTTTAGCAAAACTATCTTTTAATACTACTTCAATTTCATCAGATGAAAGGTAATCTACATTATCATCACTTTCATTAAAATAATTTTCAATTGTCCGTCTTTCTTTGTTTATTAGTTTATTTGACCTTCCATTTTCCCAACTCAAAAAGGCCTCCAATTCTTCGATATTTTCAGATAGACCATAATATGTAAAATTGCAAGATGCTTTATAGCCAATAGCATCCTTACCATCACTGAATATACCTGATTTATAATGAGCAATCCCCTTTCCAGTTTTTGGCTTAATAACCTTAATCTCAATTCGTTTTTGTAAAATTAAATACGCTAAACATTCAAAAAAATGTTTCCCATATTCATCCAAACTCTGATGTAAGGTTGCAATATCAGTTAAATCAAAAACTTTTATTTCATCAGGCCTATCCTCCACCATCCAAATTGTTTCTTTGTCTTTTTGAGAGAGAATATGATTTATCACCATTTTCATTTTCCCTCCTCTACTGATAAACGTTGCAAAGCCGATAG
>JAUYMZ010000001.1 GCA_030699355.1 Bacteroidota bacterium
ATTCGTTTGAAATAGAAAAACCTTTTTATGATATTGGCAATCATACCTATTTTTTATTGCGCATTGCTGCCGAAGAGTCTGAAGATGTTACTCAATTAAATTTGCTGGAAGACCTAGCTTTACCCGATTTATACAACCGATTTTCGGTGTTTCCAGTGGGCTATGAAAACAATGAGATTGTAGGTAATTTATTTGAGCAAATAGAAAATAGCAGTGAAAGCTATTTTATTACGGGTAAAGCCGGTACGGGTAAGTCTACTTTTATTCAATATTTTGCCAGTAAAACTAAAAAGCGGGTATTAAAATTGGCCTTTACTGGCATAGCAGCCATTAATGTGGGCGGACAAACCATTCATTCTTTTTTTCTGTTTCCGCTTAAGCCCATGTTGCCCGAAGATGATGAGGTTTTTAGGTTTAAAAGTTATACCAAAAAGTTTAAATTAATTCAAAGCGTTGAGGCAATTATTATTGATGAAGTTTCGATGTTGCGCGCAGATATTTTAGAGGCTATTGATTATTCGCTGCGCTTAAATGGTGGAAATCCGAGTAGGCCTTTTGGAGGGAAACAGATTTTGTTTGTGGGCGATATTTTTCAATTGCCACCCGTGGTTGATTTGAATGATGAGGTAGAAAAATTTTTGTTTAAAGAGGTGTATAAAAGCGAATATTTTTTTGATTCGTTGGCCTACCGCCGCTTGCAGCCAGTTTATTTTGAGTTTCAAAAATCGTACAGACAAGAATCAGATTTAGAATTTGTGCGTTTATTAGACGAGGTTCGCATTGGCAAAGTAAGTGAGGCTTCTTTAACATCATTAAACAAAAGATATTATCCTCGGTATGAACCAACCCGCGAAGAGTTTGTGATAAATTTGGCCGCCACCAACTTGATTGCCAATACAGAAAATAAAAAAAGATTGTTGGCACTGCCTTATACAAGCTTTGTTTTTGAGGCTATTATTACGGGCGATTTTAGGCAGGATAAATATCCAACCAGCAAAGTATTGGAGTTAAAAAAACATGCACAGGTAATTTTTATTAAAAACGATCCCAATAGAAAATACGTAAATGGCACCATTGCCAAAATAGATTTTATTTCGCAAGACCTCTTAGAAATACGATTGCAAGACGGCAGCGTACACAAGTTAGAAAAGGTAACGTGGGAAAACAGAAAGTATGAATACGACCCCATAAAACGCCGCATTGTTTCTAAAACTATTGGCACTTTTACCCAATATCCAATTAAACTTGCTTGGGCTATAACGGTACATAAGAGTCAGGGTTTGAGCTTTGATAAAGTGGTAATAGATATGGGAAATGGCGCTTTTGTAAACGGACAAATGTATACGGCTTTGAGTAGGTGTCGCTCTTTAAATGGATTGGCCTTAAAACAAAAAATTACCCAAACAGATTTGGTAATGGATCAACGTGTTCTTAATTTTTACTTAACAGAAAATATCATAGATAAAGTTGTGGGAGATGATTAGGTTTATTTATGCTTTTTGTAGAATAAATACTATATTTGGACTTTTAAAAAACAACACAAAACATGAAAAAACTATTACTAGCTGCTTTGTTATTTACAAGCGCTGCCTCATTTGCACAGATGACCCGCGACATTAAAATTGATTTGATTAAACCTGCCGCTGGAGATAAAGTTATCAACGGTCAGCCTTTCGAAATTGAGTACATTATTACCAATACAAGTGCTGAACCAACCATTGCTTCAGATTCTATGATTGTATTGTATATTTTGAATAACAATCAGCAATTAAACATCCCAGGTCAATCTCCAAGCATTTTTACCAATAGGGTTTTGAACCAAAACGATACCATTTGGCGTAAATTTACTTTAACCTTAACCATCAACGGAACAACTGGTCCTACACCCATTCCTTTTTGTACTAGAATGTTTGCCCAAAATGGTAACCAAACAATTGATCCAAATCAAGCCAACAACAATGCTTGTAACACCGTTACTGTTTCTTTAAGCGAAATAAACAAAGCTTTGGCTGGCATGAAAGTATATCCTAATCCGGCTTTAGATGTATTAACTGTTTCTTTTGATTACAAAGATGCTAAAGAAATTAAAGTGTTAGATTTGAGTGGTAAATTATTAAGCACTACTACCGTTACTGGCGTAGAAACCAATGTAGAGGTAGCTAATTTAGCAACAGGTATTTACTTGTATCAAATTACAGATATTAACGGAGCAAACATTGCTGCAGGTAAGTTTTCGGTTAGTAAATAAATTTAAATACTAAATTCGAAATACTAAATTCGAAATTCGAAACCTGCGGGATGGAAATTCGAAAAAAAAAGAGGCTGACTCCAAAAGAGCGGCCTCTTTTTTTATGCAAAATGCTGAAGACTTTTGTGTTTAGTTTATTGTGGTTTGTTTTGCTTAGGCGTCTTTTTGATGGGAGCAAACGCATGGCGCAATTTATCAAAAGCCATGTTTCGAACTAATATTGACGGGGGGATTTTTTTTCAAACAAAAAGATTTTTCTCTCCACTTCGTTGTGCTCAATATGGAAATGTTTTTTGGTTCAAAGGCGTGTTTGATATTGGCAGCTTTGCGGCCAATATCAACCACGCCTTAAAAATGCGTGAATGCCGGTCATTCCGACCGCAGGGAGGAACCTCATTCTTTCTAGCAGAAAGTATTGTTTTAAAACAAATATTCCTATAATTGCTTTATGGCTCAAAACCCAAAACCCAAAACTCTTTG
>JAUYMZ010000010.1 GCA_030699355.1 Bacteroidota bacterium
ATTCGTGATAATAAACGTTCCCGCCACAGGCAAAAATTATTCGTGCATTCGTGTCAAAAGATATTCGTGCATTCGTGGCGAAGTTATACGTGGTTCGGTTAGTTTAGGGAATCATCGTTATAAAGGGTGTTTCGTTTGCCGGGAGGTTTGGTGTTGGCGGCGTGGGCATCATTATAAAGGGTGTTTCGTTTGCCGGGAGGTTTGGTGTTGGGGCGTGGGCATCGTTTACCCCTAGTTGAAACTAGGGGCTAGTGATGTATTTTGCCTTCATTCGTGTCAATAAACGTGCCCGCCGTAGGCAAAAATTATTCGTGCATTCGTGGCGAAGTTATTCTTGCATTCGTGGTAACTCTAAAAGCCGGGTGCGGTCTTTGTTTTATGAAATACCGGACAAACACTCCGCGACCCACTACTGCCATGCACCCCATGCAAACAATGTGAGGTGGCACTGCGTAAAACAAGTCCAATTTCAAAGGTGTTCCCCGCTCCCACTAATCTTCCATTGCCCCATGAAGATTCATATAATACTTGTATGTTCAGCTGCTCCGAAACAGAAAAACCTAAGCTAAAAACAGGCGAATGCAAAGTGCCAGAAAAAGCCATACTCCCTCTATAACCCAAACCCATATTAAGTTCATCCCTGAGGTAATATTGAAAACGTGCCAAGATATTGGTAAACTGCGCTTGCCTATCTACACGCCACATCAGCTGTATGCTTCGGGCAGCATTGCTTGGGTTCGGCCGTCTAATAAACGAGCCATGAACAGTTAACCTACGTGGCAATACATAATTATTTAAAATACCAACATTACTCGCATTGGTTAAATGCATCCAAGCAAAACCAACATTTGCCCCATTTTTAGAACCATTTTTACCATACCTAAACCGCGTAATATCCATGCCAAAACCAACATCTGCCGCCATGCGCGAACTCAAACGCAAGTTCTCATTACTACTTGGATAAATAGCCCCAAAAATAGGATTTAACTGATCCGAAAAAACATAAGAATCCCAGTTTATGCTTTGCTGAACCATGCCCAATTGCAAGCCACCATTTAAAACCCAATCTCTTTGCAAATTACGCCGAATACCCAAAATACCTGAAGCATGTGTGGCTTGTAAAAATCCGCTCCCCTGAACCTCACTCCCCACATTTAAACCCAATGCAAAAATAGAATTACAAAAACTATAATCTACCGCCGCTGCCGTTGCATGAACCACACCTTGCAAAGGCAAAAACAAATTTCTATGAACACTACTTACCCTAACTTTCCCCTCGCCATCTCTTCCAATTAACGATGGGTTCAGCCAAGATTTTTGCTCAAAACTAAGCGAATAAATAGGGTCTTGGGCCCGAACCCATAAGCCCAAAACAAGGAAAACAAATACATATAAACCGCGCTTTCCCATTATCTAATTAAAGTTAAACTTCCACGCCTAACCGGACTTTTATCCCTTTCGCGCGCACCTTCCCAAGTTTTACCACTTATAAAAGTGGCATCAATTACCCAAATATAAGCACCCGGCATACAATCTATGCCATTTAAATCCTTGCCATTCCAACCCTTGGCAGGCGTCCCATCCTGCAACTCAGTATCCTCCCAAACCAAGCCTCCCCATTTGTTGTATATTTTGATGTGATACTGAATTAAACCCAAACCAATGGGCTTAAAAACACGCACTTCATCCGACCCAAAATCGGGTGTAAACGCATTTGGAACCGCCAATCCTTCCCAATAACTAGGCAAACAAATGGTATCGGTATATAATGTATCGCAATTATTATTGGTAATAACCTTAAGCTCCACATTAAAACAACCCGAATCGCGCTCCCTGTAAACGTGAGTTACCTCTTTTCCTGTGGCACTGCTGCCTTCCCCAAAACGCCACTCAAACTTAAAATCATTCACAGAATGGCTTGTAAAAGTTACTATTCGGTGCGGAACTTGCTCGCGAAGCAAAACATGACTAAAATGAATAGCCGCCTTTTCATCCACTTTTATAGGCTTATAAAAAGTAAAACTATCCCTACAAACCACACCCGCTTTGGCAACCAAACTCACAAAATAAATACCCGGCGACTGGTAAACATGCTTCGGATTTACCTCTGTTGAAGTATCGCCATCACCAAAATACCAAACATAATTTTTAGCACCCTTACTTGTATTTTTAAACTGAACCGGATAAGGCAAACAGCCACTCGAATCATCCATTTCAAAAGAGGCAAACGACTGCTCTAATATTTCAAATTGAGCCAAAGCCGAATCACTACAACCAAAAGTATTGGTGCCTCTTAACTTTATATCATACTTCCCTATACCCGAAAATAACCATTGCGCATCTTGTGTATTGGCAGTATTGCCATTCCCAAAATCCCACGTAAAAACATCCGCTCCTACACTTTTATTGGTAAATTGTACCCAAGCCGGACCATTACAGGTATCCCTCGGAGTATAATCAAAAGCTACTTTAGGTGCAGGCCAAACATCTAAAATCAAGGTAGTAGAATCTAAACAACCCACCACCGATTCTGCCACCACTTTTACCACATATTTCCCGGGTAAGGCATATACATAATTGGCCTGAACCGACCCTGTTTTCAACACACCATCTCCCATATTCCACCTGTAAAAAGGATTCTCCGTGGCCTCTGCCCGCAGGTTAAAGGCTTGTCCAAAACACCTTGCCAAACTATCAGATAGGATATTCACCTGTGGCCTATTATGCACAAATTGCGTATCTACTATTTGCGAACTACAATTATTAATAAGAGAACTGAGCGTTACTTTCAAAATCTTGTTTCCCCCACTGCTATAAGTATGAGTTGGATTTTGAGCGGTAGAAGTATTGCCATCACCAAAATCCCAAAGCAAATTACCCGGCGTTAATACATTGCTCTTAAAGGCAATAGGCATATTGGCACAAACAGGCAAAACAGGCAACTCTATATTAAAATTAGGCCTCGGCAAAACAATAATCTCCTGTGCCGAAGTATCAAAACTACAACTATTACTCGCATATTGGTATACCGTATATGTTCCGGGTTGCGTGTAAGTATGCACCGGATTTCTTTGGTTCGAACCAAAACCATCCCCAAAATTCCAAGCAATATTTACTGCCCCGGTACTTGCATCTCCAAAGGCAACGGATAAGGTTTCGCAACCAATTTTAGAGGAAGCACTAAATCGAGATTCAATAAATTCGGCCCTAACAAAGAGCTCCTTAGAAAAACTATCGGCACCACAAATATTATTGGTAATTAATTGCAAGGTAAAAGTAGTCGACGAATCATTGGAGAAGTACCGAATAGGCTGAGGTGGAACCGATAATAAACTACTATCTCCATTCCCAAAAATCCACTTATAATTCTGTGGATTGCCTTCGCTTTTATCTGTTACAAAAACCTCCAAAGGAGAGCAAGCACTATCTATATTGGTTGTAAAAAATGCCTTGGGAACCGTTTTTACCTTTATTTTATTATTCAAAATAAGACTGTCTTTACAAGCGTTTTCACTGGTTAAGACCAACTTTACATGATAACTAGTATCGCGCAATACGGCACCTGCAAAATTATGCTGAACACTATCTTGCAAAGTAGAACTAAACAATCCATCTCCAAAAAACCATTGTTTATTACTCGGATTTTGTTTGGCTCCAACGGATACAAAAGCAACCTGTAATGGCGCACAACCACTGTCTAAACTGCTCACAAAATTAGGTTCAGGCAGGGGAAAAGCCATTAAACTTTTTTGTACCGTATCTCTGCAAACTTCATCGCTTATGCTTATCAATTCTACCCAATACGTAGAATCTACCATCCCCCTATGAATAGGTATGGTAATGGTTGAATTGGAAGCGGTATCATTTCCTACTTGCAAACCACTTTGCCAAACCCGCCATTTTACTTGTTGGGTATATAAACTGTTACTTTGTATCGAACTCAAAAATGGCACACAAGCGCTGTCTTTTCCAAAACTAAACTGCGCCTTTGGGCGAGAAGCCAATCGCACATTTTTAGCCACACTATCTATACAACCAAATTGCGTGGCCGCCTTTAGCTGCAATAAATTAACCTCGCTTAAGCCACTTGTATTATCTGTAAAACTTAGCTCCAAAGAAACACTTGCAGTATCATTACTTAAGATTCCGTTGGGCAAAACCTTCCACCTAAAAGATGACAAAGCTAAACTAGGTGTGGCAGCGGCAGCAACCGTAACAACAGCCCTATTGGGATAACAAAGCACACTATCACTCAAAACAAAATCTAATTTTGGCAATGGCTTCACAAGCACATTTTTTACAATAGAATCTTTGCAAGAACTACTTCCAATTTCGGCAATTAATTTGATGCTTACTAAGGTATCATTCCACCCATAATTATAGAACACTTTATTAGGTTCAGCCAAAGTGCTGCTATCTTGCCTGCTGCCCAATTGCCAATTAAAAAGCAATCCGCTATTGGGGTTCGATAAGTTTACAAATTCCACCCTTGTTCCGCTGCAAACCACAGAATCTACTGCGGTAAAATTGGGACTCGGATTGCTAATGGTTTTAAATACCATCCGCATGCTATCTGCTAGGCAATTATTTAAAGAACCAACCCGTAATGTTATCTCCACACTGTCATTTGCCGCCGCCAAAACATAGCCCGGAAACCCGCTGCTATTTCCCAAATAAACGCCATTTGCATACCAAGTATAAAGGCCATTGGCAAAAGCAAAATGGTTGGTTTGTATCAACATACTATCCAAAGAAAACGGAGCACAGGAAACTTGCCTACTCGCTGTAAATTGGGCACGTGCATGCGGCCAAACGCGCACGCTTCTCGTAACACTATCGCGGCAACTCCAGCTATTTTCGCCCCATAATTGAATAGTATACACACTATCCATAATGCCGCTATTGGTAAAGGTGCTGCTTATATTTAAACCTGTATCTGCTTGCACACCTTCAACACGCCACCTAAAACGCAACGTGCTCAAAGCATCTCCGTTATTGGCTAAACTGGTATTATTGGTTTGAACCAACACCGGAGCGCACTGCGGGGGATTTGGGTTCAGACCAAATTGAACCAATGGTTTTTCTTTTACGGTAACCACTAAACTATCTACATTACTGCAAGCATTGGCATCTGTGTATTGGTAGCGAATAAAATGTACCCCAAATCCAGATTGACTCGGAACAAATTTATTTGGATTCACCGCTCCCAATCCGCTCCAAACGCCGCCTAAAGGAGTATTCCCCGCTAAGGTAACCGTATCCGCATTGCTGCAAATAGTAAAGTTTGTTCCCGCCTCTACCACGGGTATGCCATGCACCGTTATTTGAAGTGTATCTGCATTAAAACAAGTATTCGCATCTGTAAAGGCATACACAAAAGTATACGAACCAATGCCAGCTGTTGCCGGATTAAATCCATTGCTGCCTGCTAGGTTCAAACCGCTCCAAACGCCACCGGCAGGACTACCACCTAAAACGATAGGCGCATGATTTATGCAAGATTGGATATCATTTCCTGCTTGCACGTTGGGTTTTGGAAATACAATAACTGTGTCGGCATTGCTCTGCGAAACGGGTGCCGAGGCGCAAAGTGCCGTGCTTACCAACCTTCTAAAAATGCTGGTTTGAACCAAAATGCCAGGTGCAAATGTAGCCAAGGTATCTTCAGCCGCCGTATTTACCCAAGCCGTTCCGTTCCATCTTTGCCATTGATACCTCAAACTTCCGCTGCCACCAAATGGAACATTCCCGGTAAAAACCGCAGCCGTATCTCCAGCACAAATAGATTGCTTGCCGTTTATAATATTGTTTTGCAAAGCTGGCTGAACCAAAACCGAATAGGCAACACTGGAATCGCCCCTGCACATGGTACTCGATTGGTAAGGAACAATCTTATAAAAAACGGTATCAATCGTACTTCCTTTATTCAATAAGGTTTGTGCAATTGGCCCCAAAGCTCCCACTGTTTCGTTACTAAATCCAGATAGGTTTGTGTTGTTGCTAAATGCCCGCCATGTAAAATTAAGTCCGCCAATGATATTGCTACTCAGTTGTAAATTACTGGCCGTGCCAGAGCAAATCAGTGAGTTATTGCCACTCACAAAAACCCTTGGTTTCGGATTAACAACCACAATATGGCTATCGGCCACACTTACTCCGCAAAAGTTGGTGGCAGTGTGTAAAATTTTATAAATACGCGGAACGGTATCATTGTTTACAAATTTAATAATGGGATTTCTGCTGCTAGCATTGCCTTGCAAAAAGCTAAAACCAGGTGGCGATATTTGCCAATTAAAGGTCATGCCGCTGGCAAAAGCGCTGTCATATTGCACGCGGTAAGCAGGCAAAGCGCCGTTAAAAGCAATACTTATACTATCGCAAAAAACAGAACTGTCTGAACCAAAACTTATCACAGGAATATCTGAAATTCGCAAAAAGGTATCTCGCGTGCTATTCCCACAAGCATTTTGAATAAAGAGTCGGATTTTATACCTTCCTTTTGTAAGAAAACGCAAAGCTAAATATCCCGAATCTAACTTACCTTGCTCTATTTCATAACCAATTCCGGCGCTTAAAGGCAAATTGGTACTGCTATCTAAAATAGTCCATAAAACAGTGCTGGCGCCGCAGGCAGTTGTGGTGCTAGAAATATCGCGTAATTGTAGTTCATTGCTTTTGCAAGCATTGCTGGGCGAAAACTGATAGGTAAAATTGACTTGGGGTGCCGCTTGCACACAAACAGAACCCGTAAAGGTATCGCTACCACAAGGGTTGGTGGCAATTAACCTTACAGGATGCACCCCACCCATGGTATAAATTACGGGAGGAGGAGTGGCCAAATTAGAGCTAGCCACACTTCCACCGCTAAATTGCCAAGTATATAAAGTGGTATTGGCGCAAGAGGCTCCATACTGAGCTGCGCTGGTGGTATTAGAAAAATAAGCCGTATCGCCTCCACAAATACTGGCGGCTGGGTTAATGGTAAATCCGGCACGTGGCTTGGTCCAGACTCTAAAATTACCTAGGGTAGCACTGGTGCTATCACATTGGTTATAAGCAGTAGCCCTAACCACAAAAAATCCTCCTGGTTTGCTGCACGAATTGCTATTAAAGGTATGCCAAACGGTATCGCTTGTTACGGTGTCAATTCGCAATTTCGGACTCCCATCATTAAAATCAAATTCGTAATAGGTTCCAGCCGAATTGCCGCTGTAATTGCTCATAATAATAGGATACCTAAATGGCGCGCAGCCTTGTTTGGCTGCTGGTCCGCCTAAACTTATAGTGGGCGATAATTGGTTACTTACCAAATAAGAATTACTGGTACTGCACCCATTATTATTGAGCACATTTAGCGTTAAATTATAGGCTCCCAAAGCAGTATAAACATGCGAGGCTTGCACAAAATTACCTGCCAAATTGATGGGCAATCCTTCGCCCCAATTTATTTGTATAGAAGAAATGGTAGCTTTTACCTCGCAAGCATTATTTACCGTTAACCTAAAATTGGGATTACTGCTACTAGGCGAGCCCAAACAATTAGAAAAAGCTGGAAAGGCAAATACATTGGAGTCTTGCAAGGCCGCCAAGGGCCTTTGTCTTACACCAACATTGCTGCTCATACTGTCTTTGCATCCTACTGCATCTGTAAGCACCAATTTGGCTTGGTAGCTGATGGTTCCGCCGCCAAAAAAGGGATTAAACTCCACCGTTGGTTCAGCCAGAACACTGCCCGCGGGTGCGCCAAAGGTGTAGGTATTGTTGAATGTCCAGGCGTAACTTAGCGCTCCTTGTCCGGTAGATGTATTGCTAAAACTTACGGGTGTGGCCGGACAAGCATTGTTTGGACTAAAAGAAAAGTTGACTTGGGGATTGGATACTAAACGATTTTTGAGCGTATCTGAAATCAGCAAAGTTGGACTAAGCCTAATCACTCGAATGGCATATTGCGTGCCCGATAAAACGCTTCCGGGTATTTGAAAATTGATGGAAACCTGAGTGCTATTTTGGGTGAGCACAGGGGTTACAAAGCTGCCAGTTGGGGTAGAAACCTGCAATTGAAAAGTGCCACCTCCAATGGAAGCGGTATCAAACAAAGCCGTGTAGCTTAGTCCGGCGCAAAAAGCCAATGGATTGCCTTGAATGCGCAAATTGTTTAAACCCTGTCCGTAAACAGAGCTACAAAGCACAAATAAACAGGCAATTAAAAAAGATTCCAACTTTTTCACATTGCAAAATAAATCAAAATCCCGTTATCTGCTACATTATTATACAATTAAGACAATATGAATTCAGGGAAATAGGATATGTTTGGGGGTTGGGAGGTGTTTAAAAGGGGTTTTTGGTCGTTGGTCGTTGGTCGTTGGTCG
>JAUYMZ010000014.1 GCA_030699355.1 Bacteroidota bacterium
AGTAAAAACAAACGATATGGTTCGGATTGTATGGTATGCCTTTTATTTTAGTTGGACATACCTACTTTACACCGAGCAAAGTGAATTATTAGCGCGATTAAAATCTTTGGCCCTGTGGTCTATTATCATCCTTGTATTACAAGGTTTGTTTGAATATTACCAGCCTTATTTGTGGACTTTTATGCTTTCTTCCAATGTGGAAAAGCGCACAGTGGGCAGAATTGCAGGTAGTTTAATAGATTCTAACTCTTATGCTTGCAGCTTAATATTGTTTTTTCTTATTTATGCTAAAGAGCATTTTAGCAAAGGGAATATGGTTCGTTTGGTTTACCTAGTATTTCTTTTTTTTGTTGTGTTGTATTTTAATGAATTGAGCGGCTCTCGTCAAGGGGCGTTGATTATTTTATTGTTTTTAGGCGGATTGTTTTTTGCTAAAATTAGTTTCAAAAATGTAAAGAGATTAGGTATTGCGATAGGCCTTATATTTTTACTTGGTTTAATTTTTAATGAACCTATTAAAGAATATGCCAATGAAAATCCTCATTCTGCCATGGGAAGATTTTTGAGTGATTCTGATAATAAGTCTTCGCAAAGTAATTTAGACAGGCAAAATTCTATTTACCAAGGAATCATTTTTTTGTCGGATGGTTATTTTTTAATAGGTCCTGGCATGCTAAATTTTGCCTCTAGGTGGGCGGTATCAAGTGATGCGCATGAGCCACATATTGGTTTTTTATTTTTGTGGGTTCAGTATGGAATTTTAGCATTTGTTATTTTTTATATTTACTACCTAAGTTTTTTAAGAGCTAAAAAGGCTCAATTAAATAGTATTTATTTTGGATTGTTTATTCACATTGCCCTACAGCCAAATACTGTTTATTATGCCATTATATTTTTTGTGTTTTTTTATATTGATATGAAGTATAAAGAAAGTATTAATTTGCCCCGTGCAGAAGTTGTTGAAGGAGATATTGCCCTTGATAAATAGGTTAAAAAATGTATTTGTAGGAAATAATTTGGGTCGAACCCAAGTGATGGTAAAGAATGTTGTATTGTCTTTTTTTACCAAAGGGTCAATTGCCATTATTGGGTTGCTTTTGGTTCCTATATTATTGAAGCTTTTAAGCAAAGAAGAGTTTGGAATTTGGCAAACCTTATCTTCTATTTTGGGTTGGCTATACTTTATGGATATTGGGTTAAGCAATGGGTTTAAAAACTTGTTTACTCAAGCATTGGCAGAACAAAAGGTTAAAAAAGCAGTGCAGTATTTAAGTACAACTTATGCTATTATTATTTTAGTTAGCCTTTTGTTTATACTTGTATTTGAGCTCATAAATCCCTTTTTAAATTGGTCTAGCATTTTAAATTTTAACGGAGAAAGTCTGCCAAATTTTAACTGGGTTATTCAGGTAGTATTTGTATCATTTGCATTTAAATTAACCTTATCTATTTTAAACACTACACTCATTGCCAATCAACAATTTTCGGCAAGTACTTTTATAGATTTATATGGAAATTTATTGGTTTTGCTATTATTTTCAATCATGCTTCAATGGGGCATTCATTCTTTTTTCTTAATAGCATTTATTACAAGTTTTTCGCCTTTGTTAATTATGTTATTAGCTTCATATTATTATTTTTCGTGGGGCTCGTTGAAGGCATATAAGCCAAGTTTTTCTTTGGTTGATTTTTCTTTAAGTAAAGACTTGTTTGGAAAAGGACTCCAGTTCTTCTTTATACAAATTTCCTTTGTATTAATGTTTACTGCAAATAATATCATTGTAGCGCAGTTGTTTGGGCCAGAAAAAGTAGCTGAATTAAGCATTGTTCATAAATATTATTCCATTCCATTAATGGGTTTTATTATTGTTTTAGGTCCGTTTTGGTCTGGTTTTACCGAGGCTTTTTTTAATAAAGATAATCAATGGGTAAAGCTTACCATTAAAAGATTGTTCGGGGTGTGGTTGGTATTTATGGTTGTGATATGGGGCATGTTTTTTTATTTTGATGAAATTGCCACTTTTTGGTTGGGTAAAAATATTCAAGAAACCCCAAAAATGGTTTTGTTTTATGCCATGTTTGCCAGTATAAATACCTTTAATAGCATTTTTTCTTATTTCTTAAATGGCATTGGAAAAGTAAGGGTTCAATTAGTAGCCTCTGTTGTTTTGGGTTTTATAAGCATTCCCATGTCTATATTTTTGTGTAAATTGCCGTTTATTGGTGTAAATGGCGTAATTGTTTCAAATATTTTTATAATGCTGGTTGGAACTGTTTTAGGTCCTCTCCAATATTATCTAATTATGAGTAATAAAGCCAAGGGAATTTGGTTAAAATAGCAAAAAAACCTAAAATAGCACAAGTTTTCTAATTCAAAATATAAAGCAAATTCATTCATGTTAAACAATATTCCTATATATCAACCCAGCCTTACCGGAAACGAAAAAAAGTATGTAAACGAGTGTCTTGATTCAAGTTGGATTTCCTCTAAAGGGAAATTTATCAATGAGTTTGAACAAGTTTTTTCTAGTTATGTTGGCTGCAAGTTTGGTTCAGCCGTTTCAAATGGAACAGTGGCCATACATTTAGCTATGTTGGCACTTGGTATAGGAGAAGGAGATGAAGTTATCGTTCCTACTCTTACCTATATTGCCTCTGTAAATGCCATTGCTTATGTGGGTGCTACGCCTGTTTTTGTTGATAGTTACGCAGATACTTGGCAGATGGATATGGCAGATGTAGCCAAGAAAATTACATCTAAAACAAAGGCTATTTTGGCGGTTCACTTATATGGCCATCCCTGCGATATGGATGGATTAACCAAACTTTGTAAAGCCCATAATCTTTTTCTTATTGAAGATTGTGCAGAGGCAATTGGTTCAACCTATAAAGGTAAAAAAGTGGGTTCTTTTGGCGACATTTCTACGTTTAGTTTTTTTGGCAATAAAACCATAACAACAGGTGAGGGTGGAATGGTCCTTTCTAATAATGAAACTTTACATGATAGAATAAATCATTATAAAGGGCAAGGTTTAGCCAAACATAGGCAATATTGGCACGATGTAATTGGATATAATTACCGCATGACCAATATTTGTGCAGCCATTGGGTTGGCGCAGTTTGAGCAAGTTGACCAATTTATAAAGCAAAAACTTCAAATAGTTGCTTGGTATAAAAAGTATTTGGAAAATGCTTTTGTTACCTGGCACCAAGAAGGTTCAGATGTATTGCATACGTATTGGATGTTCTCCATTTTAGTTCCAGATTCTAAAGATAGAGATCCTTTGAGAGATCATTTGGCGGCTGCTGGCATAGAAACAAGACCATTGTTTTACCCAGTGCATACCATGCCCATGTACAATAAGAATTTTCAAACCATACCAGTGGCCGAAAATTTAGGCTGGCGTGGAATAAATTTGCCAAGTTTTCCTGCCCTTACCGAAGCCCAAGTTCGCTTTATTTGTGACACCATCCAAACCTATCAAAAATGAATGTAATTTTTGGCTCGGCTGGTTTTGCCAAAGAGGTAGATTGGTTTTTGATTGAAGCAAACTTGGCTCAGCAAAAACATTATGCTACCGATTATTTTGTAGGGAGAGATTTTGTTGGAACAATCATAAATGGCATTCCTGTAATCTCTGACGAGGCTTTTTTTGAATGGGCACAAAACCAAACTGAAATAACAGTTTACGT
>JAUYMZ010000019.1 GCA_030699355.1 Bacteroidota bacterium
TGAACATTAAATTTAAATTATATATTTTCGTTGTTAGAAACAATTTTCAATACTAAAATGAAAACCTTAAAAACAATTAAAATCCTGAAATTTACTGCAATCGGAGGCTTATTAGTCTTTCAATTTTTAACTAGCAAAAATCTGGAACTATTGTCCCATAGCACACTAGTAAGTGCCTTTTTTGCATCCATTGTTTTCGGCTTATATTTCTATGAAAAACACATTCTATTGTCTAAATTATCTGCAAGTGAGCTGGAGCAAATCAATAATTCCAAGTCTTTCCTCATCACTAATAAACCCAATAAATATGTGCATATGCTCAGTGATATCATTGGTTTTGCAACCATACTTTGGGTAATTACATATTTTGTACCCAAGTATTTTGGTATCATATTTTAAATTTAAAGATTTATTATGTGGTAAATATTGAATTTTACTAATGTTTGGAAGTAAATTATAAAATTTTAATTTTTGTTAAAGAGAAATTATGATCGAATAATTAAACCCACAATTGTCATATTTTTCTTAAAATTTTCTTAAAAATGACGGGGGGTAAATAATTAATTTTAAGTAGTAAATTTGTTTTGCAATCGATTTGGCCAATGGTAATTGCTTAATTTCTAATTATTTAATTTTTATTTTTATGAAAAAAATCATTTTAATTCTATTTTTTATTGGAATGTTTATCACATCCAATTTGGAGACAAAAGCATATCCAATATTGGGTGCTTTCGCAGGATTTACATGGGTCAGTCAAGATGCAGGTTGGCTGCATTGCAGAGGAGTAGGAACTTGTGCCCAAGTTATTGGAGGTCAAATTTTCTTTAGCAATTATGTTGGAAACTGGGACGGCTACGTTCATGCACAAGGTGGAGATGATGATGATGATGCTGATTACTATTTGGAAGAAATAGTAATTAATGAGTAAAAAAATAACTGGAGAAGTATTAAATACCTCTCCAGTTTGTTGCAAAAACGTTATCAGTTTAATTATAAACCTTCAAAAACCAGTGTTATAATTTTTATAAATTAGCCATGAAAAAAATATTCATTTTTCTCCTCATACTACATACTCTAAATGTTCAGGCGCAGACAAAAAGAATAGTAAGAATTAATCCGAACGATTGCTCGAATTGTTATTTAGCTTTTCACGAACTTAAGGAGTGGAAAAAAGTAGATAGCACAATAATTATAATGCCTAATATAGATTCAATTGAAGCTTTAGAGTTTATTACTAATTTACAGATTGAATTACAAGGAATAACTATTCTGAGAAACTCAATTATTTATGATACTATCTCCAAATTTAAATCATCTTCTATTCAAGAATATCAGTCTGATTCACTTCTATTTGAATTCCCTATTAAATGGTATGACAACTATAAATGGCTCTTGAAATATGGAAAAAAAACTTTAATTTCTGGCAGGCTATCAAGCAGCTTCGAAACAAAAGTTTTTGGCAATAATGCATTCTTACTCGACAGAAAAAAAGACCAAATCTCCTTATATAATTTAAATGGACCTTGCAAGCTTATATACAAATTCTCCATTGATACCATCCTCAATAAAAAAATAATGCATGAGAAATTTGGCTCAAATGAAACTTATAACTCTTTTTATAACAGTGGATTTAACTTTAAAATACCTCCAATGATAAAAAGATGGAAAATTGAAGGATTTACATTCAGTAAAGATACGCTACACATAATTAGCTCTCATTTATATTTTCTTCCATGTGAGTATAAGGGAAAAGGAGATTCATGTCTTTACTATTTTTATTCCTTAATTTCTATTTCAAAAGACAATAAAACTATAATAAGACCAATCACGTATGAAGGGGAAGGAACAACTCAATTATATGAGGGGACGGGGGTGATAATTGGTGGAAATTCACTAGAATATATCAATAATGAATTCTTTGTCAACTCAATTAAATCTGAAATATCTTTTGATAAAACAGATAGGTTTATTTACAAACTTACAAAACACAAAAATGGTTTTGAGTTTAACCCACCAATGAACATTCTTTTACCCTCTCTATTATTAAAAAACCCATTTTCTTTTGTCTCTGATTTTAGAATTGCATACCCATACTTGCTCCCCGCCTTCTCCAATCAGATTTATAACCTAGAAAAGAATAAATATTATGATTTGAATCTAAATATTGGCAACCTAGAGTATTTAAACACTAAATCTAATAGAGATAACATACCTGTAGAAGTTAAATTTAAACTGATTGACTTGATTCAAGAAACAAATCAAATTAGAATTTTAATGCATCTAAATGGCGAATACAAAGTAATAACCTATTCTAAATTCGACTTTAAAAAGATAAGTGAAATAACCATCATAAAAAATGAAAATACCTTTTTTAGGTCTGAACCAAGTTTTGAAAATTTTGATACTGTAATTACTTTCCCTAGCGGTTGCATTTGTTACGAAAGAATCTTGATTAAATAGAAAAAGTCAATAATAGTTTCTAAAAACAAAAACAGCGCCGAGGCGCTGTTTTTGTTTTTATGAATTGGCTTTTTTGTGGTCAGCCAAAAATTGCGCTAAACCACTGTCTGTTAATGGGTGCTTTAATAAGGCAAGTATGCTTGGTAGCGGACTTGTTATTACATGTGCTCCAAACTGAGCCGATTTAATAATGTGTATTGGATTGCGAATTGAGGCAGCCAATATTTGGGTTTGAAAACCTTGGATAGAATACAACTGCGAAATTTGAGCAATTAACTCCATACCATCGTAGCTAATATCATCTAATCTACCTACAAATGGCGAAACATACGTAGCGCCTGCTTTGGCGGCTAAAAGCGCCTGACCTGCACTAAATACCAAGGTACAATTGGTTCTTATGCCCTTAGAAGTAAAATAACTAATGGCTTTAATACCATCTTTAATCATGGGAACTTTTACCACAATATTTTCGTGTAGGGAAGCCAATTTCTCACCTTCGGCAACCATGCCTTCAAAATCGGTTGAAATTACCTCTGCGCTTACATCGCCATTTACAATGTTGCAGATATCCAAATAATGCTGCAATACCGCTGCATCTCCCACAATGCCTTCCTTGGCCATAAGCGAAGGATTGGTGGTTACTCCGTCTAAAATACCAAGGTCGTTGGCTTCTTTAATTTGAGCCAAATTGGCTGTATCTATAAAAAATTTCATTTTGCTATTAAATTTGTGCAAATATAATCTACTCAAACTTAAACTATTCACACCATGCCCACATTAAATGGAATATATTGGGAAAACCGCTACCAGCAAGGAGATACAGGCTGGGACATAGGTTCAGCCAGTACCCCAATTATTAGCTATTGCCAGCAATTACCCAACAAAAACCT
>JAUYMZ010000189.1 GCA_030699355.1 Bacteroidota bacterium
CATTATAAATAGGTTGGCATTATTTGATGATGAAAATAGAATTGCCTTGTTTATTGATGAGGTAGCAACCATCGATAAACAGAATAGACCTGAGTTGGTTCGCTTTTGTAAGGAGCATAATTTTATTCCAATTTTTGCAGCTCCTGATGCCGTTGCCGGCTTTGGTAAGTACTATTTTATTTACCCAAATGCCGGTAAAATTAACATCAACGAAAAAGTAAATGCCATGTATGGCGAGAGAAGTGCAGTGGCCAATTAAAATGATTTGTAATGATTAAGGCTGAACCAAAATCTATATTAAATTTTTTAGCGGCTCATTTTGACACGCTCAAAGATTTGTTTGATATTCAAACAGAGGATAATATTATAAGGAAAGAGCGCTTGCAAGAAGTTTTTAACTTACGGCAAGATGATGTGCTTTCACAATTATTAGATTACAAAATTGTGCGCAAATTGGGCGACGATTTTGAATTTAGAGATACCTATTACAAGCTATTCGAATTTATTTTAAATGAGTTTCGGCCTTTACTTCCCGAAACCATTCAGAAATATGAACAATCTATTTCGGTGCTATTTCGCAAAATACGGGAGGGCATATCCAAAGATAAATTAATATTAGGTCAGCGAATCAACGATTTATACAATGAAATCAAAGAATTTGGCGAAGCGGTAGAAAAGAACACCATTCGTTTATTAAATGAAACAAGGGAGTTAAAATCGAATGTAGAGAAACTAGATTACCAAGAAAAAGTGCGAAAGGCCAGCTTTTGGATTGATTATTATATTACTCCTTTGAATAATATTCTAGATATAAATCATCCAGATTCTATTACCAATAGGTTGTTCGATATTTCTAATTATGTGAATGTTCGTCGCCTAAACTTCGACGATGAGTTGATACGTTTACAATTTGAAAAAACCTATAATTTTTTGGTTCAGACCAATGATGATTTATTAAAACAATCTAAGTTGTTAAGTAATGAATTGTTGCCATTAATAGAGCGTATTCGCACAGAATCTATCATATTAACCGGTTGGATTGAATTCTTAAAAGCACCTCACAAGGCACCATTGCCTAAGGTGTTTAAGGTAGAAAGGGTTTATCCGTATAGCAATGATATGTACCTCAATGCTAAAGAATATTTAGAGCAATTTGCTATTGATGAAACCATTATTTTGGAAGATCCGCAAATGTTGAGTGATAAATGGGTTTTTAATAAAGATTTATACAAAGCTAAACTCATGAATAATTTGCCATTAGACAGTTTTTTTGAGTGGTGCGGTCTGACCCTAAAAACCGATTATACCCAAATAGAAACAGATAAGTTTTTTGCACTAACTGCCTTACTTTTTGAGGATGGAATAAGCATTGAATTAGATAACCAAGCAGAGCGACAGCTTATTAATACTACCCAAATGACCTTAAGAGTACCCAAATTAAAAATTATTAGATATGGATTATCCTAGATTTCATAAAGAGATAGTAAACGATTTAATGAGTGGCAAATTTATTTTGGCCAGCGACCCTAAATTTGTTTCGTTAAAAGACCAAGCGTCTTTTTATGTTCAGTTTTTTAAAGAAAGTTTTTCATACGAGTTGGAGTTGAAAAGCGATTTTGCTTATTTGTTAAGTTATGATACTGCCGAACAATTGAGCAGAGATATATGCTTGTTTTTTGCCATTTTGAGTTACGAATTAGATAAAGATGGGAAGAATTTTTTAGAAGAAATTCAGTTTGCAGAATTTGAACAAGAGAAGCTTGATTCTTATTTTGAAAACAGCGCCTATGCAGAATTAATTGCTGCCAACAACCAACTTAAAAATGGCGAATCGAGAAGAGATTTTATTAGGACCCTTGCCCGCAGAAATATAGTAGAACGCAATGGAGACGCCAAGTTTACCTTTACCCAAGCATACAAAGTATTTGTAGATTTTGCGGCAGATTTTGCCAAGGGTAAATTGCAAATTTCGGAAGCAGGAGAGGCCAATTAAATGAGTAGCTCTTTTGGTAAAATATTTTCTATAAGTACATTCGGTGAAAGTCATGGTGCCGCTTTAGGTGTTATTATCGAAGGTTGTATTCCGCAACTGGAGGTTGATTATGATTTAATAAAATCTGACTTAGCCAGAAGAAAGCCAGGTCAGAGTAACTTAAGTTCTCCCCGACAAGAATCAGATAGTTTTGAAATTTTGAGTGGGGTTTTTGAGGGGAAAACATTAGGGACTCCCATTGCCATTATGGTTAAAAATACGGATGCCAAATCGGAGGACTATACTCATTTAAAAGAAGTATTTCGTCCGTCGCATGCCGACTATACCTACCAAGAAAAATATGGTATTAGAGATTATCGAGGTGGTGGCCGACAATCGGCGAGAGAAACGGTGGCACGGGTTTTAGCGGGGTCTTTTGCGAAGATGCTTTTGCGTAAAATGGGAATTCAAATTCAAGCATTTGTTTCTCAAGTGCATCAAATAGAATTAACGAAACCCTATTGGCAACTTAATTTGGCTCAAGCCGAAAAAAATGCTGTACGCTGCCCGGATGCAGAGGTGGCTCAACAAATGGAGCAAGCGATCGAAGAAGCAAAATTGGCTGGAGATACCTTAGGAGGCGTTATAACTTGCGTTGTTAAACACGTTCCAGTGGGTTGGGGAGAGCCTGTTTTTGATAAATTACAAGCAGATTTGGCAAAGGCCATGTTAAGTATAAATGCTGTTAAAGGATTTGATTATGGTTTAGGGTTTGCGTCGGTGCTTCAAAAAGGCTCTGAGCAAAACGATTCTTTTATGGTAAAAGAGCAGTTGGTTCGAACCAATTCTAATTACAGCGGCGGCATACAAGGTGGAATTAGCAATGGGGAAGATATTTATTTTAGGGTAGCATTTAAGCCAGTTGCTTCTGTAAAAATGGAACAAGATAGCGTAAATATTCGTCACGAAAACGTAAAGATAAATATTGGTGGTCGCCACGATTCTTGTGTTGTACCAAGGGCTGTGCCTATTGTGGAAGCCATGGCAGCCTTGGTGCTAGCTGATCATTATTTAAGAAACGTTGCAGTTAAAGTGCAACCTTTTGCTTAAATTTGTTGTTAGTAAATGTAGAAATCACTTTAAAAAGATATAATGAAGAAAATATTAATGCTTGCCACTGTTTGTTTAAGTGCTTATTTGGCGCAATCTCAAGTAGTGGTTAAATGTGCAACCGACGAAATGTTTATGGAGAGCTTAAAACAATTTCCGGATGTTCAATTAGAAGAACAAAAAGCCAATTTAATAGCTGCTCAAACTCCAGCCCAGCAAAAGAAAGCAACGGTTAAATATATTCCTGTTGTATTTCATGTTATCCATAAATTTGGTCTTGAAAACATTTCTCAAACCCAATTAAATGATGCCATTAGAGTATTAAATGAAGACTTCAGAAAAATGGCTGGAACCAACGGAGGTAGCAGTACAGATCCTTTAACAGCAGATATAGAAATTGAATTTAGATTGGCTCAATTTACGCCAAATGGGATTCCAACCAATGGGGTGAATAGAATATATAATTTGGGAACAGATAATGCGAGAGACCCTCAAAAATCTATTAGCTATTGGGATGCTAGAAAATACTTTAATATTTGGGTAGTAAATTCAATTAACAATACAGGTGGAACTCCTGGAAGTATTGTGTTAGGGTATGCTCAATTTCCTTTTCAAATCAATACTCAAACAGCTACAGATGGAATTATGATGCGTGCCGATCAAATGGGCGTAATAGAAAATGTAGATGTATCTCAATTAGGCAGAACTTTAACTCATGAGGCAGGTCATTGGGTAGGTTTATATCATCCCTTTCAAGGAGGTTGTGTGGGTGGTACAAGCTCAAATTGTTTAAGTCAGGGCGATCAGGTTTGTGATACTCCGCCTGTATCTACTGCTACAACAGGTTGCCCAACCTCGCGAAATTCTTGCACGAACGATGTGCCTAATTTGCCCGATTTAGTAAAGAACTACATGGATTATGCAGATGGTAATTGCATGAATATGTTTACCAAAGGACAAAAAACGAGGATAGACCAAATTATGCCTCAATATCGTTCAAACATTTACAGCACTACAAACTTGTCTGCGGCGGGAATAAACGCAGATGGAACCTACCAAGCTTTGCCAGCTTCTGCAACAAAAGCACCCTATTATTTTGGATTTAACACCAACAGTTTAGCTGGTACAGGATGGAATTTAGAAAATTATATGTGCCCTGGAGATAGCGGTTGGCAGATAAATAATACCATTGGATTGGTGAGTTCTGGTTCAATGGCCGCAATGAATTTAAAAACCTGGAGAACCAATGTACGAAATGCCTTTACCTCACCCAATATTGATATTACCCGTTTAAGTTCACCAACCTTGAGTTTTTATGCTGCCTACGCAAGAAGAAGTACAGCTAGTGGAGATAGAATTCGAGTATTTATTTCAGATAATTTTGGCCGAACCGAAATATTGGCTCGAACCATTTTATCTACAGAATTATCTTCTGGGCCTGTCTCAGCAGATCCATTTACTCCAAGTTCTGACCAATGGAAAAAACATACCATTGATTTAACACCATATAAAAATTACACTAATTTGCGTGTTAGGTTCGAACTTCAATCGTTGCGTGGAAATAATGTTTACATAGATGATTTTAGAATTGATGAACCAACTAGTATTGGAGAGCAATTAAAAAGAGCTTTAAGCTTTGAATTATTTCCAAACCCAAGCAAAGGAAGTTCAACAATATCTCTGGTAAATACCCAAAATCAAAGATTTGATATTGAATTAATAGACATTCAAGGAAAAAAAATCCAGGAAATATTTTCTGGTGAAATGCAAGCAGGCAATAACCGCTTAGAAATGGATGTAAGAGGTTTACAGTCAGGAATGTATTTGGTTCAGGTAAAATCAGAAAACGGGATGTTTGTTCACAAGATGTGGGTAGAATAAAAGCCTTATATTATTGTAAAAAG
>JAUYMZ010000048.1 GCA_030699355.1 Bacteroidota bacterium
GGACCTCTTTGTATGTAGTAAGATTTCTCCGGACAGCAAAAATTTAAAATCATGATTTTTTCTGTTAGATTGCCACAAGTTTTTAACCAGCTGCAAAGCAAAAAGTAAGCTGGATTTTTAACCACTAATTATCGCATGAAAAAACCAAATATCATCAGCATTTTTGTTTTGCTCCTTTTGGCAACTCAAGTTTCTATGGCTCAGAGCACTTTTCCTCAAAATGGAGTGGCCAATCCTGTGCCTAATTACTTTGCTATAACCAAAGTAAACATTCAAATTAGTCCCGGAAATTTACTCAAAAATGCTAGCATGCTTGTTAAAGATGGAAAGATTGAAGCCATAGGCGTGGGCATTTCCATTCCAAAGGAAGCCCGCATGATAGATGGAAACGGAAAATATGTTTACCCCTCGTTCATAGATTTGTTTAGTAGCTATGGCATAGACCCAATAGCAGCAAACAATGCAGGTAGAAACAACCCATACGAAAATAACAAAAAAGGTGCATATGCCTGGAACGATGCCATTAAAAGCTACCAAGATGCGGCAAGCTTATTTAAAGTAGATGAGAAAAAAAGTAAAACTTTATTGGCAAGTGGTTTTGGGGCTTGTGTAAGTGCCATACCCGATGGTATTTTTAGAGGCACTGCTGCCTTGGTTTTAACAGGCCAAGCCCACGAACAAAAAATGCTTATAAAAGCAAAAACTGCCACACAAATGAGCTTTAATAAAGGCAGCAGCAAACAAGATTACCCCGGTTCTATGATGGGCGTTATTGCTTTAATTCGTCAAACCTACCTAGATGCCGCCTGGTACGCCAAACAAAAAAGTGAATACCTCATAAGTTTAGAAGCTATTCTGGCTAACGGGAACTTACCTGCCATTTTTGAAGCAGAAAATAAACTAGCTGTTTTGCGTGCCAACAAAATTGCCAAAGAGTTTCAACTAAATTATATCATAAAAGGCAATGGTGATGAATACCAACGTGCCTCAGAAATAAAAGCCAGTGCAGCAAAACTTATTATTCCATTAAACTTCCCAAAACCCTACGAAGTAGCCAATCCCTTGGATGCGCTTAGGATAAATTTAGCCGATTTAAAACATTGGGAAATGGCTCCTGCTAACGCTGCGCATTTGAGTAAAAACAAGATTCCTTTTTCTATTACATCTCAGGGTTGTGCAGATGCCAAAACGTTTATTAAAAACCTACAAAAAGCCGTTTCATTTGGTCTGAACCCAGAGGAAGCTTTAGCCGCTTTAACAACCACACCAGCAGAATGGATGGGCGTTCAAAAGCAAATGGGCCGATTAGAAAAAGGTTACTTAGCCAATTTCTTTTTGAGCGATGCCCCCATTTTTGAAGCCGATGCCAACATTATCAGTCATTTTATTTTAGGTGAACAATCTTTTGAAGAAAAAGAAACTGCCTTTCCATTAAACGGACATTACAGTAGTAAAAATAATTTTACGGGCAGCCATTGGGTAATCTCAGAAAAAGAAGGAAAAATTACTGGCAACTTATATGGAAAAGACACCATCAAACTAAATATAAGTGAACAACAAGGAATTTACACCTTTACCTTTCTTGAAAGCAAAAATGCCCATTCACAAGTTAGAATAAGTGCTTGGCCTAATAAGCTAGATACGGTTAAAAAAATAATCACTGAGTTAAAAGGTAAAATTTGGCTCAGCCAGGGAGAGGCAAGTGATTTTACGCTTTCATTTGATTCGGTTCAAACCGAAAAAAGCAAAAAAGAAAAGAAAATCAATACAGAGATAGGCAAACTCATTTATCCTTTTTGCGAATATGGTCAAGAACAATTGCCAACAGCCGCAAATATTTTATTTAAAGGAGCTACCGTTTGGACCAACGAAACCGATAGCATTTTAACTGAAACGGATGTGGCAGTGAGCAACGGAAAAATTGTGGGAATTGGAAAAAATTTAAGTTTGGCCAATGCGCGAATTATAGATGCGAAAGGCAAATTTTTAACCAATGGCATTATTGATGAGCACTCGCATATTGCCATTTACAGAGGCGTAAACGAATGCACCCAAAACAACACTGCTGAAGTATCTATAGGTGATGTAGTAAATAGTGAGGATATAAATATTTACAGACAATTAAGCGGAGGGGTAATTGCCTGCCAACAGCTGCATGGCTCTTGTAATCCAATTGGCGGCCAAAGTAGTCTTATTAAATTACGTTGGGGAAAAGCACCTGAGGACATGAAAATTGCAGGTGCACCTGGCTTTATAAAATTTGCTTTGGGAGAAAATGTAAAGCAAAGCAATTGGGGAACAGAAACAGGAAGATTTCCGCAAACCCGCATGGGTGTTGAGCAAGTTTATTACGATGCCTTTATTAGAGCCCGAGAATATGAGGCAGCTAAAAAAATGAATCCTGCCCTTACGCGTAAAGATTTAGAGATGGAAACCA
>JAUYMZ010000052.1 GCA_030699355.1 Bacteroidota bacterium
CCTCTAGGTAATATTAATATGCATTTTATGCTACTAAGATGCCAGGGCTAACGCCCCTAAAATGGCAAATTAAAAAAATGTCGAACATCGAATACTGAATTTCGAATGTCGAAGGATTAAAAAGCCAGCTGCCAGAAGCCAGAAGCCTTTGTTAACCGAAGCTTTAGCGTAGGATACCAGCTGCCCAAAATGTAGAACGAATAAAAACTTTGGTCTATGACCCAAGGACTATCTTCAAAAAACAAACTGTATACTAATCCAATCCCGATGTATCTATGCCAAATAAAAAATGTAATTCTCGTAACGACATTGCGCTAACCTTACTTCTTTAAGTCTTCAATTAGCTTATTTTTTTTAAGTTCATTAATTTCATAATTTACTTTGAATTGAGCTATGCTATCTTTTAAAATCCTATAATATTCCTCATAGTTAACTTTTTTGTCTATTTTTCTTAAACTTTTATCCAAGTTATTTTGAATATAAACTTTGCAAGAGGGGCCCAGTTCGTTTTCAAGTCCCAATAAAATATGAGGATAAAACCAAGAATAACAAAATAAAGCGTAATGCTTTGAAGGGAAAAGATTTTCTTGGTATTCTTTATAATATTTCAATTTTATCTTAATTGGACTTTCAAGAAGAAAGTATCCATTTTCCCGTTTAATCAAAATTTCATTTTCAGAATTTTCAATAGAATACCATTGGTTTTGATTTTTAAAATTAAAACTATCTGTTTGAGGTAGCACTATTTCATTCTTAAAAATATTAAACGCTTCTAACATTCCTTTCTCTTCCTTATAAAAATCAACTGTTGCAATGGAATCTTTTACATGAATCAAAACAGTATTTTTAGAGATAAAATCGCGATTAACTTTACCAAAGTAATAGCCTTCACTTATTATCAAATCTGATTTTACATGAGACTTACATGAGAATAAGAACATAATCAGAAGTAAATTTGTTATTAAACAAATCTTCATGCTATTTTGAATTTTGAAGTAGAAAATGACTATTAACCATACCCACCTGTCTAGCATTTAATTGAATATATAAAGACATTGGATGAACTGTTAAAGGATTAACCCCCCAAACTCCCGAAAACCATAAAGCTCTTGCAACTTGGGATGTGCAAGTATTACCCCAAAGGCTGTAATTAGCATTAAAAATGCCCAATAAGTCTTTGTCTAACTCACGTGTATTGCGTGTCATCCATTTTAAGATTTTCTTATTAGCATTATATATTGGCATTTTAAAAACATCCTCTGATGTTCCCCAAGGTTTGGATTTCCCCCAAGTAAAAGCGCTTCCATTTCCTATCGAAGTTGGACCTTCTTCGAATCCCTTTGATATATTAATACTTAAATCTTCATTTGTTAAAGACCCATGACCTATGGGATCTTTCATAGCATTATAATTTACATTTTCGCCAAAATTTAATGATACTAAATCTTGCACATTCGCCAAGGCCCCCAACCCATACCCAACATTCTGCCAGGTACTGTTACCATCTTTGCCTAAATAGCCTAGCTCGTTGTTTCTAAAATTAAAAGATGCCGCGCCAAAACTTACTGTTAAATCTGATTTACCACCAGAGGTAATATAATTTGTTCCTGAACCAACCATAGAACCAAACATAATAGCCGATGTATTGCCCAATACACCCGATGCAGCTATACCAGATGTTAAACCTGCCGTTGCCACCGTTACAGCTATGGTAGCCGCCACATTAAAGGTTTGGGATGGGCTATGTCCAGTCATAATCATGGCAGAACCAACTCCTGTGAAGGCGGCAATGCCCCAAAAAAGAAGTGGCAAGCCAAAAACAAGATTCCCATCTGGGTCAGTATATTTCAGAGGGTTATTCCAAGCATAACTATATCTATTAAAGCTTTGTGTATTCTCTGGTGCCTGCACAAAATTATCTGGACTAAGCATTCTGCCAAGCAAAGGGTCGTATAGTCGTGCATTCATATTAACCAATCCAAACTTGTCTAAATGTTCATGACCAGTAAAACCGCGATTCAACAAGCTAGGGCTTGTAACACCTGCATAGCTCCAATTTTGTGGATTTCTGCGTTTACCCCAAGCATCAAAATTGTATTCCTCAGCAACATTGCCGTTTTCATCTACCAAAGCAAGAATATTACCTAAATAATCTTGGTAGGTATAATAAAATGTTTCTGTTGTACCTTGTTTTAACATTACGCCTAGTAATCCGTTCGGGGAGTAAATATAGTTAATTTCTTTATTAATTGTGGTAATAATTTTTTCAAAATTAGGAGCAAAATATATTTCTTCAGTTATTATATTATTATGCTTGGTAATCGTTTTTGCTCTATAACCATCTGAACTATATAAAAATTGGATTTCGTCTAAACCTTGTAAAATGTTGCTTACTCTTTGAAATGGTGTATAAGAAATTGTTTGTGTAAAAGAAGGAGGCATATTAATCGGATTGGTAATTCCTGTTACAGCATGTGGTGGAGTACCTGTATAAAGATATGGATCTGGAGAAACATTACTTTTAGATATAATATTACCATTTGGTGCAAAGCCAGAATTTAATTGCAATGAGTTGCCTACTTTTACTTTAGTAAGCCTTTGCATGTTATCATATTCAAATTCTTCTAAAATATTAGGTTGGATATGACTTGCTCTTCGGGAGGAAAGATTTCCTTTTGCGATGTCAAAAATATATTCCATGTGAAAAATATTATTAGAACCATTTTTTAGAATAATTGATTTAGGAAAACCAGCTGTGTAGCTTTTTACTATACTAAGATTTCCATTAAGTAACTCATGTGTAGGTTGCCCATTCTGATTACATTCTGAAAATTGCCATAACTGTTTGTTGGTGCTAACCTCTTTAATCTTTGTGACAAAACCAAATTGGTCATATTCATTGATAATTGAATAACCACCTGGATAAGTTGTTTGCTTAAGCCTGCTTAAATTATCGTAGGTAAATGATGTAATAAAATTTTGACCAGAAATAGATTTTAAAACTTGAATTGGTTGGCTATATTTATTGTAAGTAAATTGCTCTTGTACGCCTTCAAAAGAATTTGTATTTTTAAGCTGATTTAAGCCATTACCACTATTGAATGCAAAATAGTAGTGCTGAATTAGCAATTGATATTGCAAAAATTTTAGAGATGGACCTTCGTGAATTGCTTCCAGAATCAAAATTAGTGGTGTTTGAAAAAATTGATAAAATCGATATTGAATACAATCAAACTAGCAATAATTCAACAATCTCAGTAGTTCCAGATTCTAAGTATGAGCGAGAGATGCATAAAAAACAATGCGAACTTTATGAAGATAGAATCAATTATCTCCTCAAGGAACTAGAGAAATTGAAGAAATAATAATTCTCCATTTATAACAAGGAACTTTAAAAAGTTAATATCAATTTTCCAAAATAAACATTCGAAAAAAACACCGTACACTGAATTTCTAATTTCGTAGCAACAAAAACGGTGGACCATGGACTATCTACAAAAAATACCAATTGCACGATTTCCCCTCACAAAGCACCCCCTTGTAACAAATGTTACACTCACCTTCAATTCACTGGTTATATTTGAATAAAAATTGGATCAATATGAAAAATAACTTTACTAGTTTAATGTATGCATGTTTGGGTTTGTTGCTTGGCAGTACTTTTGTTTCTGCGCAAAATCCATTAATTATTCCAGATACGCTTAGTGGCACCGAGATTAACTTGAATATTCAAACGGGTAGCAAACAAATCTTTGCGGGCAATGCCACCCAAACCATGGGTATAAACGGCCCTATTTTAGCACCCACTATTATTTTAAATAAACATCAGAATGTGACCATGCGGGTTAAGAATAACCTCACAGATACCACCACCATTCATTGGCATGGCATGCATGTGGCTCCGCAAAATGATGGTGGTCCGCATATAACAATATTGCCGGGCAAAGAATGGACGCCTTCATTTGAGGTATTAGACCATGCCTCTACGCATTGGTATCACCCGCATTTGCATTATAAAACATACGACCAAGTGCAAATGGGCATTGCAGGGTTTATTATTGTGAGAGATTCTTTGGAAGCTGCCATTAATTTGCCGCGCAAGTATGGGGTAGATGATTTTCCAATTGCCATACAAAGCAAAGGTATTGATGCCAATAACCAAATAATTACAACGCATACAGCATTAGATTCAACCGTGCTTATTAACGGAACCTACAAGCCTTTTTTAAATGCGCCTAAGCAAGTTATTCGTCTCCGTTTATTAAACGGATCGCCGGAGCGGGTGTATAATATTGGGTTCAGCAATAACCAAAGTTTTTACCAAATTGGGGGAGATGGGGGTTTATTGAGCGCGCCTGTTGTGCTAACTAGGTTATTAATTGCTCCTGGAGAACGTGCTGAGATTTTAATAAACTTGGCAGATGTATCGGGTAGTTCTATTCAGCTTATGAACTATGGAACCGAGATTCCAAATGCCAGGTATGGTGCTGCGCAGCCAGGTATGGGGCAGGGACAAACTATTCCGGGTTATACCAGCAATCCGCTTAATGGGGCTAATTTTTCTTTGTTGAATATTCAAATTGGTTCAGCCACAAGCAACCCTGTAACCAGTATACCAAGCAGTTTAATAACGCATAATCCTTGGCCAGCAGCCTCAGCTCAGGCCACTAGAAATTTAGTGTTTATGTCTATGACCGCTGGTCCAGGTGGCATAAACGGTCCGTTTACCATCAACGATGCCCATTTTGATATGGATGTAATTAATTTTAAGGTGCCGTTTAACAATGTTGAAATTTGGGAATTGAGAAACCAAACGCCTATTGCCCACCCTTTTCATATACACAATGTGAGCTTCTATATTTTAGATATAAATGGTGTGGCACCACCAGCCAATATGCGTGGTAGAAAAGATGTGGTATTGGTGCCAGGCGGTAATGGTGTGGTAAGGTTTATAACTAAGTTCGAAGACTTTTTTAACGATACCCTGCCCTATATGTACCATTGCCACATGTTAACGCATGAAGACGATGGTATGATGGGACAGTTTGTGGTAAATTCTCCTTGTAGTTTGTTGGTAAAATCGCCCGAAAACGCCACCGTGGTGTTGGGTGCTACCGCCATTTTTAAAGCAGAAGTGAGCGATACTGTAACCAGTACATTTCAATGGCAAAGCAATATTGGTTTTGGGTTTCAAGACATAGAAAATGCGGGTCAGTACAGTGGCGTAAAAACGCGCGAATTGCGCGTTTCTAATGTAGCTTCTATCAACAATAATCAGCAGTTTAGGTGCAAAATTGCTAACGCAACCTGCGATGTAATTTCGGAAACAGCCATAATACAAGTTGGCACGAGTAGTTTGTTAGATGCACAGCAAAAATGGGAGGCGGTTTTGTATCCAAATCCGGCCAATGATTATTTGTTTGTGTCATTAGTAAAACCCGCATCCAATATTCAAATTAATGTATTTGATTTAATGGGCAAATTAATTGTAAGCAAAGAAATAAAGGAAAACACACAACTAATACAGATGCCGCTAGACATGAGCGATGGCTCTTATATCATGCAAATTACAACAGACAATTATACCTCAAGAAAAAGATTCATGGTTGTAAAATAATCAATTGATAATGAATAATTTTTACGCGTAGGGACGCGTAGTAGGGACAAGTCGCGACTTGTCCCTATGCGTAAAAATTATACATCACGCGTAAAAATTATACATCACGCGGAATATCCATGCATCACGCGAAATATCCATACATCACGCAGTTTATCCATGCATCACGCCGCATGCAACACCATTCTAACGTGGTGCCTTTACCGAGTTCTGAATGGGTAGATTTAACAATATTTTAAAGAATTAATATTTAAAATAAATCTAAAACTACTAAGTCTAAATTTTTAATTGGTTTAAATCCTTTATCAGCTGTAATTAAGGGTATGCTATAAATAATGGCCGTTGCTGCTATAAAATCAATCTTCATTTATTCTTATTTTAGATTGATAATCTATACCATCAATTTTTCTTTTTAATTTACCAAAGTGTTTAGCAAGATTACCTTTTTTGTTTCTGGA
>JAUYMZ010000063.1 GCA_030699355.1 Bacteroidota bacterium
TTTATAGCGCCCAATGTAAATATATTACAAACATTACCCAAAACCACCTTATACCATATTCTAAATTACGATTATGGAACGGTTGAATTTAATGGCACCACAACAAGTCCAGATAATAAATATAAATACGAAGATTTTACACCTTATGTAAATGAGCAGGGTAAATTATATGAAATAGCCAATTCTGGCAACGATTGCAGAAAAGATTGTTTACCATTTGAAATGGAATGGGTTTATCCTTTTGATTTTTATGAGGGCAATGATGGATATGGCTCTGGGGGTTCTGGCCCAGGCGGTGGTTACCCAAGATTGCCTTTTATGGAGGAGATATGGGATGTGCCAGTTGCAGGCGATGATGGCGATGATGGTGAAGATGGCGAGGGCGATGATGATAACTCAGATGATGGAAGTTTTCCGCCGGGTGGAGATGATGATGAAGGTAGTTTGATGTATGTGAACAAAGTAAATGGAGCAAGCTTAAAATTTGCTTTATACCCAAACCCAAGTAGCCAATTAGTTTACCTAATTTGTAAAACACCCATGAGCGAAAAGGTTCAAATTCAGGTTATGGATGTGCAGGGTAAAACCATTTTATCACAAGAAGATGTTCAGCTTGGAGCACAGGCCTATCCAGTAGATATAGCATTATTACAGGCAGGAATGTATTTTGTAAAAATAACCGATGGCAATGGTACGCAAGTATTAAGGCTAGTAAAAGAATAATTGAGAAACAGAATAATATATTTTTTAAAGCACAAGGCAGGGCTTTTGCTCCTGCTCTTGTGTTTTTATGTCCTAAATCCTAGCCTTTTGGCGCAAACCAATTTAGTACCCAATGGGGGATTTGAAATAAATCCTAATTGTAAAGTGTTTTTAAATTATAAAATACCAGAACATGATGCTGAGGGTGCTATAAAAGAAGCAGTAACTAAAACATATTTAGGGTTTTGGTATCTTGCTAGTCCTAACAGATATTTTACTCCTCCAAGGCATGAGTATAGGGCGGATAAAACTTGGACACCAGAAAATGGATATGTTTGTTATATAGGGGAAAGAATTAGGACAGGTAATTATTCAATGCAGTTCTCACCTGCAAATTATTATGTAAAAGGTGATACGAATAATTCATTTTATAGGAGTTTTGAAGATGCAGCGTATTCATACTTGGGATCAGGCTTAACAGAAACTTTAGAAAAGGATTCTGTTTATCGTGCTGTAATGTGGGTTTCAAAATATTTTTTGGGCTCAAATTCTACTTCAGGTATTGGTATGTATTTTTCTGAAGATAGTGCCTATACAGAACTCTCTGAAAGTTATTTACAGAGCCTAAAACAAAACAAATACAATCCGCCCAAACAAGCCTTAATGAATAAAATTGATAATTACATTACAGATGATTGGGTACCTACCAAACCCACTCGTAAATGGCACCGTATTAGATTTTATTTTACAGCAAAGGGGATAGAAAAATTTTTAATAATTGGCAATTTTAGGTACGATACGCCCGCTCATATTTTAGATGCACCCAATTTTTTTACCCAAACGCATACAGGTTTTCAGCTCGTTCCTCCAGTAATGAATCCTGATTCTTACTTTGTAAGTACTTTTATCCTCGACGATATAAGCGTAGTAAAAGTACATAAAAGCACCCGGCGAGAGTTTCCAATTTGTCAGCCCACACCTACCCAATTTAGCATTCGCCCAGATTTTGATAGCTGCGTTTGGCACGATGGCAGTAGGCAAACGCATAGAACTTTTAGTACCCCAGGTTTGTATTGGGTAAAAAGTTTTGGCTGGACAGAATGGGTGGTAGATACCTTTGAAATAAAGTTATTTTACCCGGGTATTTATAGCAGAGATACCGTGTTAGAATTTAATACCCCATTACAAGCACCGCCAGGAATAAGCCATGTTTGGAATACAGGCGATAGCAGCAGATCTATACAAATAAAAGAGAGTGGCTTGTATTGGGTAATTACCCGTTTACCAAACTGTTTAAGGTTAGATACGTTTAAGGTAAGCCTTAAAAACCCAAAAGGCGGCAGCACCCAAATAAACTTATGCTATGGAAAAAGCTATGAAATGGGTAAACGCCCCGGCTTTAGCGGGGCTATTTGGCATGATGGGCAAATAGATAGTAGCAGAGTTTTTAATAAGAGTGGGATATATTGGGTTAGAAGCGAATACCCACCCAATATATTTGTTATAGATAGTGTAATATTAAACATTACTATGGATAAAAACAGAAACATAGATACTGGCTTTTGTTTTGGAAAAACACTGCAATTGCATACAGATAGTGGTTATACACACAGATGGAATACCCTTGATACTGGTTTTAGTATTATTGTAAACCAGCCTGGCATTTATTGGGTGGAGAAACAAAAGGAGGGTTGCTTGCAATACGATAGTTTTGTGGTAGAGATGTTTCCTGCATTATCTCATAGTTTAACAGATACAGGCTATTGTGAAGGGGCAAGCTTATATTTAGATGCTGGTGAGAGCAATGCTTATACTTGGGAAAACTTGGATAGCAGCAGATATAGAACCATCAACCAAGCTGGATTATATTGGGTTCAAAAATCTAATATTTATTGTCCTTCGGTAGATAGTTTTAATGTAGTTGAATATGCTTTACCCAACATTCATTTACCAGCCGATACAGGTGCCTGTTTTAGAGATAAAGAAATATTGATTTTAGATGCAGGAGCATTTAGACACTATTTATGGGAGCCAGGCCAAGACAGTTTGCGTGTAAAAGAATTTTACCAACCCATAAAACAAAGACTAACTGTAATAGATAATAATCATTGCAGCAGTAGTAAAGAGATAGATATAGTATCTTGGTGCGAAGACTATTTTTATCTACCCAATGCCTTTACTCCAACCCGAGATGGATTAAACGAAACTTTTCAGCCCGTAATGAATAATGGTGTTTTTTATGAAATGCAGATATTTAATCGTTGGGGAGATTTATTATACAGCACCCGCGATATAAACCAAGGTTGGGACGGAACCTACAATGGTCAAGCCTCACCTTCGGGAGTATATATTGTAACCATAAGTTATTCTCAAAAGAACAGCCTACAACAAAAAAGCAAAAGTGCCAATTTTACGCTTTTGCGTTAGGAGGAAATGTGTTTAATTGTTTATGCGTTTAAAGTGGTTTGTGGGTTTGGAAGTTTGGTTTATATTTCAGACTTTGCTGAGTCATTGGCTAGTGAGGCGTGATTTTTTGTTTAATCGTTTATGCGTTTAATTGTTTAAGGAGAGCACTTCAATCAATTTTAAAAAGATTTTGTTGCATGGCGAATTTTAGAAAACTAACCGAGGTATTTTGAATACCCAATTTTTTGGCAAGTTTTGCTTTTTGTTTTTTAATGACTTCGGCACTTAAGAACATAGTTTCGGCTATTTGAATTATGGATTTTTCTTCACAAATTAATTGTAGCAATTCTCTTTCTTTGTTATTGATAGCAAGTATTTTACTCTCAATCCCTTCAAAATAATTTATACGATTATTTGTTTCATTATTGCCTTCGTTGTTTTGTTTAGACGGGTTTATTTCGTTTGTAGTCATAGTTAAATAGGCTTTGTAGGATGGAAGAATATTTTAAGCTAAATTCAATATTGTATATAAATATTGTTAATTCCAACTCATTTGCAAAATCTGCAAAATTTTTACCTGCATAGGTAACAAAAATTAAGAATTATTACCTCATGGGGTAATAAGTTGATAAATACCTTTGAATTACAATTTAGGTTGAACCCAAGTGTTACATTTATTAAATGTAAAAAGATTTTGGTTTAAATTTTCAACTTATTGCTATGTTAAATCCTATGAACATAAATAATAGTATATACAAATTTTTTGCAAATCACCATGTAGTTAAGATAACTTTTTGTACATGGACTTTTCTATTATTTGTTCACTCATTGAGATTTCAATTCTTTTTTATGAATAGAATGAAACTTGTTTTTATAAAGTTGATTGGTTATTTAAACTTAAGCGCCTGCCCTGTTTTCAGTGATGCAGGCTTCATATGAAAATTACTCTAAAAATTTATGAAACAAAATCAATCCAAAATATTAAAACATTAAACAAATCAAACAATGAAAAATAAAATCATGAAAACTTTAATAGTTTTCTTACTAATTACAATTGGGGCAAATTTCAAGTCAAATGCCCAAATACACTTATGTGAAGACCCATGTCCCCCAGGCAATAAATTATGGAAAACCATAACACTATGTTCAGTAGCAGGTTATATTACATATGATGGGAATGGAAATCAAGTTGGCCCTCTTGTAGTTCCAACTGTATTTGTTGAAATAGCCTATCGAATAAGAACTTGTAATGGAGTTACAACTATAATAATTGAGGATTATGTATTTGTAGATAATAGAGACTATTTAATAACAGTTGATCCATTTTTTGGTCCTGCCATTGCTTCAACACCATGCGGATACCCAAACCCTCCCACAACAAATTCAATTGATTTAGCAATTGCTAATGCAATTTCACTATTATTAAATGATTATGGAAACCCAGCGCAAGGTTCTATTGATGTAATATTTAAAGGTTCTTGCAATTCATCAGTTAGTTTAAATTTTCCCGATAGCTCTTTTTTTACGTCAGCTCCTGATGATGCCGGAAAAATAGATACTTTTTTTGTTGGGTCAGGATCACATGTGTCAATGGTAATACCATGTGATGATGTTTGTTGTAAAGTTAGCTATAATTGGCAAATGGTAACATTAAATAATGGAGAAACCTTAAGTAAATGGGTGCCAATTTCATCAGAAGGAGATATAGAGGGTTGTGAATCAGCAAGTTTACCCGACTATTACACCAGTTCTCAACAATTAAAATTCAAAAAATATGACCCTACTACTGGATTATATACAACTGTTTCAGGAAGTGTGGTTGGACAAGAATCATGTAAATTAATTTGTCCTAGAATTCTTTCACCACCACCATTAGAAATTACATCTTCATTAAAATCGGATTTGTCTATTTCTAATCGCAGTATTGAATTAACTGCTAGTCCGGTTCCATTCAATAATTTTATTAAGATTGATAGTAATAGAGAAATTTTAAAAATTGCATTTTATGATTTGCATGGAAAACTGGTGTTAAAGGAAAGAAAATTAGATGAGGGGCAAATAAATACCTCTAATTTAGATAATGGCATTTATTTTCTTCAAGTTTACTTTACTGATAATATCGTAAAAACGATTAAAATTGTAAAACAATAATTCTTAATTTGAAAGGGAAGTTAAAATCTCCCTTTCAAATTTTAAACCCCGAATATCGTAAAATGAAAAAGTTAGGCATTTTCCTTTTTTTTATAACCTGCACCATACTGCAAACTTATGCCCAAAAACTGGTAGGTGGTGAGGTATATGGAGGAAAAGGAGTACAAAATGCAACTCACAACTTTTTTGATAATATTGGTAATCGATTTCAAGTAATTACGTACAATAATTATTTTACCGCAGATAGCAATGGCTATTTAATAACTATTCCAAGCATTGAAGGAAGATTAACGAACGCCGTAATAAAATATGACTCTAATGGAAGGTTTTTATATTGCTTTAGAATTTCGGAAAGTAGTTGGCAAGACATTGACATAAAATTTGATAGTCAAAATAATTTGTATGTTTTATGTGGATTTTTTCAAATAGATTCTTTATTACTATACGATAAGAGCGCGCAGCTTTATAAAAATGTAAAGGCATTGTATACTAAAAAACCAAATGAAAATAGGGCCACAACTGCTTTTGCTTTAATAAAAATAACAAGTGAAGGTAATTTTTTATGGGTTAATACTATTTACAAAGAAACTATTCCCAGCCTTGGTAACAATTTAACTAGCAGAAGTACAATTTTGGTTAATAATAATAATGGAGTAGAAACCATCAAAGTGTTTTTTGTAAATACTCGCTACCAGACAGCTTTCTATGATACCATTAGCCACCTAAATAACGTGGGTATAAAAAATTCATTTTTAATTAATTCGCAAAATGTTATTTTGAATTTTACTTTAAATGGCCAATTTTTATCTGCTAAAGAACCGTTTAAAAACAGATTACAGTTTGATCAAAAAGATAGTGTTAGATTTGATTATAGGTATACTAAAGAGATTAAATTGGTTACCGATGGAATACATAATTTTGCCTATTTAAATCTACATCTTTCCAAAGCCGATACATTTAATGGCCATGTGCTCATTCCCATTCCTAATGGTAATGTTTATTTACTTGCTAAAATAAATGAAAACGATAGCCTTATTTGGATTAAGCCCTTATACAAGGAAAAAGAACCCTCTGGATTTGCTAATGGCGTGTTTTACGATTTTAATATTGATATTCTGGAGGATAATTTAATATTTAACCTAATTTTTAATCGCTCAATATACTATTCTCTTTTTAAAGCTTCATTAAATGGCATCCAAAATTCATTAAGTTATAAATTTAAATTAGACTATAATGGAGATATAGTATTTACAGATTCTTTTAATTTTGGAACCAACTTGTATAGACATTCTTTTAGCAACATAACACGGAAGCATATTTCATTAGGGGAAATCCTTGGTTCAGACCCAAGATTTAAAAATCATATTCCCAATTATTTGAACAATAAAATATTTAAGGGGATTCTTGAAATAGATGATTCTAGTAATGAAGTAAGTACTATTATTCCATTAATTTCTAATATTCAAAACACAAGTTCAACTATTTATGCGAATTACAATGATTTATTAGGAGGTATGGTTGATTCGAAAGGAAAAGTTTTTGTGTCTGGCTTTTTTTTTGACAGTATAATTTTACCTTGCAGACACCTATATGCAACTTTAAATGATACGAGTCAATTTGGGTTTAAAAACTCTGATGGCTTTACAGTTTACTACGAACCTATCAGACAATTTGATTTAAATTTATGTACCCCGTTTACCGCTCCCAGTGGCAAATATATTTGGGATTCATCTGGGGTTTATTTAGATACTATACCAAATTCTTTAGGCTGCGATAGTATTATTAAATTTAATTTGAAGATTAATGCTAGTTTAATAAAAATAGATAGCACAGTTAAATATGAGTTAACATCCCCAAGCGGAAGATTTGTTTGGGATAGCACAGCCTTTTATAGGGATACTTTAATTAACAGATTTGGTTGCGATAGCATTATCATTTTTAACTTAAAAGTTTTAAGTAATAAATCTATGTTAGATACTTTTAACTGCCAACCCATTAAGTATTTGAGTAAAAATTTGTTAATTAATCAGTCAGGAACTTATTATGATACCCTACCAAATAGTTTAGGGGGCGATAGTTTATTTACAATCCGATTTGTTTTAGGTTCAAGCCAAAGTAATATGGATACTACTTATTGCAATGAGATTGTTAGTCCAAGTGGTAAGTATGTTTGGAGAAGTTCTGGAATCTATTTAGATACACTTGTAAACAGTGTGTTTTGCGACAGTATAATTACCATAAACTATACACGAACTGCCAATAGAGATACTTTAAGTTATGCCTTATGCGACAGCTTATTGTTGCCCAGTGGCAAAAGTTATGTTTGGGTATCGGGCAATTATTTGGATACACTTACAACTATTAATGGCTGTGATAGTATTCTACAAATAAATTACACTAATTTAACTTCGTTTAGCCAATTTAATGTTTCAATCTGCGATAGTATCATTTCCCCTAGTGGCAAAAATGTTTATTCTGCCAGTGGTATTTTTTTAGATACTATACCCAACAGAAACGGTTGCGATAGTATCATTAGGCTTAACATTTTTAAGTCGAATAGAAGCTTAACCATTACAAAATCAAATGATATAGATTGTAACACCCCTTATACGGAATTAGATGCCCAAGCAGATGGATTATTTAATTTTATTTGGAGTCCGGTTGAGGGAATTAATAACCCAAATGAAATGCGGGTAATTGCTAATCCCAAATTAGATATTACCTATGTATTAACTGCCAATGATACCCTTGGTTGTAAATATTCTGACAGTGTTTTTGTAAAAGTAAATTTAACAGACAGTTTGGGGTTTTTCCCTAATGTATTTACGCCAAATGATGATGGATTAAATGATTGTTTACCTTTAAATAGTTTGACAGATTTTAAGGGTTTAAACTTTTTGGTTTATAATAGATGGGGTGGCTTAGTTTTTGAGACAAGTAACCCCAAAGATTGTTGGCAGGGCCTAAATAAAAATGGTGATAAATTAACTGAGGGTGTTTATTACTTCATCTTAAATGGGACAACAAATTGTAGTAAACAAATTTCATTGCATGGTACAATTACTATTATTCGTTAAAAATTATACCCATGGATATTGTTATGAAATAGACCTAAGATGCCATAATTATACCAACAAATGGCCTAACCCCAATTTTACGCTTTTGCGTTAGGTAAGCACTATATTCAACCAAATAAAAAACATTACTTGCACTGCATAAACTTTCCAGGCCATAGGATTGTGTTTTAGCACGCCTCCTTTGAGCATCCAATAGCAAAAGGCAAAACCAAAGAAAAACCAAGCAGTATAATTTTGAATGGGTACTACAAGGTTTTCAAAGGCCCAAAAGTCTAGTTTAGGCGCTACGGGTTCTATTAAAATGTCGAGTAAAACCATTAAAATAGCTGCCAATAGCGCGCCCATAATTTCGTGAAGTTTTATTTTAAAGTGCTTGGCTAATACATCTACCGTTAAAATGCTGCTATAGGCAACAATTATCCAATTTAATCCAATAATTATGGGCGTTTGGTTCAGCTTAAAACCAAGTGAATTGCCATATTTGTATGCTCCAAAAATAATACCGGTGGTGGTTCCTATCATTTCTAAAAACCAAGCTCCTACAAAAACAAAAAACAAGTTTATAAAAAATAACAAGTCTTTTTCTGGGTGTAAATACAAAAGTATAATGGCTGTTACCAGCAGGTTAAAAGGGGTTAATGCTGCAAAATTGGGGTTAATGCTAATGCCAACGGCACCTATCAAATAAAATATGATAAGTGCCGCCGTTAAACTATTTTCTTTATTCCTGAACCAATGCTGCATATTCTTTTAACTTTTCATTCGCCAATTAGTTTTGGGTTCAGCCTACTTAATTCTAGAGCTTACAGGATTTCTTAGGTTTTCCATTTTGGTAATTTGGGCTTTAATAGAACCCACAAAAATAGAACTTTCAACCATCAAAGGAACTTTGTTTTCATCGTCGGTTACCCACAAAGTTAAGGCTTCATCATCTTTAAAAACCCTACCTTTAATGAGTTGTGGTTTTATAACCAAAGTGTTAAAAGTTCCTACATCGGTTTTTAACTTTTCTTTCCCAACAAATTTAAAACGCAATAAATAATTTTCGCCATCCATGTAAAAATTAACAGGAAAAATATCGCCTATTTTAGCTTGCGAAATATCGGTAGTTCTAGCAAAATAGATAGCCGAAACAACATCTTGGGTTTGTTCTTCTATGCTAATTTTACCGCGCCTGCTGGTAGCAAAACCGTTCTTTTGGTCGAAAATAATAAAGTCGCTATCGGTGTATTTTCCTTCTTTTACTTTTTTAATTTGTTTCCAAGGAATAATGGCTTCTTCATCTACATAGCTTTCAAATTCATCGCGCACGTTAAACATGGCATCTACCATTCCGGCCGATCTACCCACTACTTTAATGTGGTAAGATTTTCTGCCATTTACTTCTACAGCATTTTGGCCTACTACAAACTCGCAATTTCCAGCACTAAACGGACCATAATGTACGCGGTAATTTAGTTTTTCGCCAAACGTAAAGGCTTCGTTATTCAGTTTTTTAAGTTCGTAAACTTTGCTGGTTTTTGGCAATTCCATTGCTGGTTTTTCAATTGCCACCACAGTGCTTGCTATTCCGCCCAGGATTAACAAAGCATAAAAAACATACTTGCGCTTCATCATGCTGTTGCTGTACTCAAACCTTGTACCAAAATGTAACATAGGGTTACAAATCAAATTTTATTCCTTGGGCCAATGGCAATTCTTTGCCATAATTAATGGTATTGGTTTGCCTACGCATATAAACTTTCCAAGCATCAGAGCCACTTTCTCTCCCGCCACCTGTTTCTTTTTCGCCGCCAAAAGCGCCCCCAATTTCGGCTCCACTCGTTCCAATATTTACATTGGCAATGCCGCAATCACTTCCCCAAGCGCTCAAGAACTGTTCAGCTTCTAATAAGTTATTTGTAAAAATACTAGAACTTAAACCTTGCTTAACGCCGTTTTGCATGGCTATTGCCTCATCTAAATCGCTATATTTTAATAGATACAATATAGGCGCAAAGGTTTCGGTTTGAACCGTACGGTAATGGTTCTGGGCTTCGCAAATTGTTGGCTTTACATAGCATCCGCTTTCGTAGCCTAGGCCTTCCATTACTTCATTGCCGCATAAAACTTTTCCGCCTTCTGCCTGTACATTTTTGATGGCATTTAAATAGGCATTTACCGCATCTTTATCTATTAATGGTCCAACCAAATTGCCCGTTAACGGATTTCCAATACTTAATTGTCCGTATGCTTTTACTAATTTTTCTTTTACCGTTTCGTATAAACTTTCGTGTATAATTAATCTTCGGGTAGTGGTGCATCTTTGTCCGGCTGTGCCCACTGCGCCAAATAAAACACCCACCATAGCTAAATCTAAGTTGGCATTTTCAGTTAAAATAATGGCATTGTTTCCACCAAGTTCCAATAAAGCTTTACCAAATCTTTGGGCTAGGGCTGAACCAACAGCTCTGCCCATTCTAGTAGAGCCTGTGGCAGATACGAGCGGAATTCTCTCATCATTACTCATCCACTCACCTACTTTGTAATCTCCATTTACTAAGCAAAATATTCCTTCGGGTAAATTATTTTCTTTTAAAATCTGTGCCATTAAATGCTGGCAAGCCACCGCAGAGAGTGGTGTTTTTTCTGAAGGTTTCCAAACGCAAACATTGCCACACACGGCTGCCAAAGCACTGTTCCAGCTCCATACCGCTACTGGAAAATTAAAAGCCGAAATAACTCCTACAATGCCAAGTGGATGGTATTGCTCGTACATTCTGTGGTTAGGTCTCTCACTGTGCATGGTTAGTCCGTGCAATTGCCTGCTTAAACCCACAGCAAAATCGCAGATATCAATCATTTCTTGCACTTCGCCCAATCCTTCTTGTAGGCTCTTGCCCATTTCGTAACTTACTAAATGGCCAAGCGCATCTTTGTGTTGGCGTATTAGGTTTCCATATTGTCTAATTATTTCACCTCTTTTAGGGGCCGGTAGGGTACGCCAAACTTTAAATGCAGCTTGAGCAGTTTCTATTACTTGCTTATATTCTTGTTCAGTGGTAAAGGCAATTTTGCCAATTAATTTGCCATCCACGGGAGAATAAATTTCTCGCGATGCAGCGCCCTCGGTAGCAAAATGATTTTGACCAGTTGAGGTACCTAGATTTACTTTTTGTATCCCTAATTCTAGTAAGAAATTAGTAGAAAATTGAATATTATTTTGGGTCATTTTACGAATATTTTAAATGTCAAAATTACACTTTTTAACTAGTAAAAGGTGTTTAAAATTTCATGTCTCTTAATTGAGTTATTGGGTTAAGTTTATTTAAATTTATGGTGAAACTAATCCGCTTTAAAAGGGTATCAAATTGGTTGTTTTCAAAATAACCTTTAATATCATCGCTGTATATCAAAGGCACATGCAAAGAAATAATATTTCTAACTAGTTCTAAATAAATTCCTGCATTATAGGTAAGCTGCATTTTAGACGGTATATAGGTTTGGGTTGTGCCGGCAATGCCACCAATTGTTAAATAAGAATGTGGTATTTGCCAATAACTTACATCGCCATAAAAGCCAATGGGTAAGGGAATAGGAGCGGGTAAGGTAATATTTAATGCCGTTAAAAAAGTATTGGTTGAACCAATATTAGCAAAGTTTCTAAACCCAGCATCGCCTCCTAAAACTTGTCTCGAGAAAACGTGTCCTAAGCCAGATACATCCCTTTGCCCAGCAGTTAATTCTCTTCCAATCATGGCATCATCGTATAGAAAATCATTGATGCTGGTTCTTGCACTACCTTGAAAATAGGCTCTGCCACTTACATCATAATTTTTGCTATTTATGACTTCGGCTTCATGAAACAAAAAAGCACCACCAAAAACGCGAATGGATGCCAAACTTTTGTGCTTTGAAATCTTAAATTGTTGAATAAATTCGGCACTTAAGCGGTTAAAATTTACAACTTGCACGCCCTTATGAAAATTGATTTTGGCTTGCGAAGGGTACAATACATTTGGATTATTATAAGCGTACATTAATTCTGCTACGCTGTAATGCTCTTTCAAAAATTGGTACGCAAAGCTTCTATCGGCGGCTTGCTCATTTACCATTACATAACGCAATTCTATGGCTTGGTTTATGCCGCTTCTGGCATTTTTAGGTTTTAGGTTGAACCGAATAAATGGAGCAAATTTCTCATAGCTAATTGGACCAAAATAATTACCATAGCCAGAATCTGCAATGAGGGTTTGAATGTTTCTATCTCCCGTATTATAAAAAAATCCATTAGAGGCAAACCTAGCCGATTTAAATCCTAGTTGTATGTTTTTGATTTTGCCTTGGGTATAAAAGTTATGCCAATATTGGGCGTACCCATTTATATCTTTTGTTCCAAAACTATACAAGGGCATAATCACAAACTCGTCTTTTCTCTGAGGTATCAAACTGTTGTAAAATGCCAAGCCAAGCATAGATTTATTGCTGTAATTAAAAGCATACACCGGCGACCAAAATATTTGTCTGCTATTGTCTTGTTCTATGTTAAGAAGGGGTTTTAATTTAAGTTGCCCACATTCTGAACATTTACCCAATACCTTTTTCGAATTATTCTTTTGGTATAAATCCAATCCTACTTTTTCTCCATCAATGGTATATACTAAATTTTTTGCTTCGGCCGATGATGGAAATTTGAGGTCTTTCACTTGAAACGTTTTTTTGCCACTAAAGCCATTTACCCATGCAGTATGGCGAATGCTATCATTTAAAATCTGGGTAATGGCAAGTGGGGTATTGCTCAGGTTTCCTTTGTTTTTTATGGTAATACTTTCTACGCTGGCTCTTACCATTTTATAATCTAATTTTTGGGTCGAACCTAATATATCTTTAAAAAACCAATCTAGATTTTCACCGGTAAATGTTTGGGCATGGTCTATAAAATCTTGAGGCAATGGATGTTTAAATTTCCATTCATTGTAATAGGCTTGCATCATGGCGTCCATTTTTGGTTCACCCAAATAGGAAGCTAGGTAATGAAATGAAATAGGATTTTTGGCATAAATAATAGCCCCATAATTATTGTCTGTATACTCCGCAGAGTGCAGGTCTCCGGCTTGGTCGTTGTTTTTGCGAGAACTGTATTTAAATAAGAATTTGCTTTGGTCTATGTTGGAAATGCTCTCTAAAAATCCAGTATTTCTCTTTTCCTTTTTGTCCATTTCGGATTCCCTTTTATTGCGTTCTTCGTAGTAGGTATTTATGCTTTCATCCATCCAAGGGTAAACGCGCTCATTGCTGGCAATAATTCCATAAAACCAATTATGACCCAATTCATGTACGATGGTTGTTTTGTCGTTGCTGCCGCAATTTGTAATGGTTGGATATTCCATTCCTGCGCCAGCTACCAAGGGAGTAATTACTACTTGGGCAATGCTGTATGGGTAATTACCCACTTTTTCTGAGTAAAATTTTACCCCCTCGTTAATGTATTCTATTCCTTTGGGAATTTTATTCTTATCGTTTGGTTTTCCAAACATCCAAGTTTCTACGGTTTTTCCATTGCTAAGTTTAACGCTGCTATTGACACAGGTAAAAAGTTCACTTCCAAACCACGCAAAATCGTGCACAGAATCTTGAATAAATTGAACTGTTTTTGTTTTGGAAGTAGCCGGGTGCTCGGCGGTGGGGTTTTTAGCCCTGGCCAACCACCAATTTTTTTCTTCTTCTGCCTGAACCAATCCGGTAGCGGCAACCAAAAAGTTTTTAGGTACGGTGATACTTACATCAAACTTTCCAAATTCGCTGTAAAATTCTCCTTGATTTAAATACGGCATAGGGTTCCAGCCATTTATATCATATACTGCTGGTTTTGGATACCACTGGGTAATACAATACACTCCGTTTTCTTGACCCAGTCTCGAAAATACTTTAGGTAACTTTACAAAAAAGGGTGTGCTAATGCGAATGGATTGACCGCTTAGTAATGGCTCTGCCAATTTGATAAGCGCAATGTCTATGTCTGCCAAAAATTGCCATTGAAGGCTTTTGCCCTCAGAACTAAATGCTAATGAGTCTATGTAACCACGCTCTTCTTCTTTGGCAAAATGAAAATCGGTATTTCCTTTTCCTAACTCTTGTATGGCGTAGGCGGTATTTCTATTTTTATAGGCATTGGGCCACAGATGGATGTATATTTCTGTGAGGGCATTCGGACTATTATTTATATAATTTATGGTTTCAAATCCGTTTAAGGTATGATTTTGGGTATTAAGTTCAACAGAAATTTGATAATCTACCTTTTGCTGCCACTTTGCCTGCTTTAGGTTTTTTGGCAAAATTTGTGCAAACAAATGAGATAAAGGTAAGAAAATCAGAATAAGAGGTAATTTGTTTTTCATATTATGAACAGCTTTTTTTTTGAATGTTCAAAGATTTAAAAAATAATTGAGCTTTTTTTGTTTTAATGCTGATTGGAAGAAATTAAATTTGAGCTAAATTTAACTGGGTATGGACGGTAATGATTTTTTAGGGGAAGAAGTAAGCAGCAATGTGCAGCGATACGAGAAAATGATTCGGAATAAAACCCAGGATTATTTTGATGCAGATGCCATTGAGGGTATTATAGACTTTTATATTCACCATGGAAAATACAAACGTGCCATGGACGCTGTAGCATTTGGACAAGAATTATATGCTACGCACGTTAATTTTTGGGTGAAATTGGCCGAGATATTTGTGTTGCAAGAAAAATATGATTTGGCTCAAGCCGAACTAGATAAAGCAGAATTATACGAGCCCTTTAACCCCGATTTGTTTTTGTTAAAAGGCGAAGTGTGTTTGCATTTGGGTGAATTAGACGATGCTTCCTTGTATTTTGAGCGTGCCCTTATGTATTCAGACGAGCGCTTAGATATGTTGTTTGAAATTGCCTATGTATATGATGATTGTGATTTGTTTTTAGCTGCTGCCGGTTATTTTAAGTTAATTATTGAGGAGGAACCTGCCCTAGAACAAGCCTATTATGAATTGGCTCATTGCTATGATATGGTTTTTCAGTACGAAGATGCCTTAACATGTTTAAATAAGTTAATAGACATTGATCCATACAATGTGGGTGCTTGGTATAATTTGGGTGTTATTTATGGTAAAATGAATGAACATGAAAAAGCCATAGATGCTTTCGAATTTTGTTTAGCCATAGATGAAGATTATTCTATTGCGAGATTTAATAAAGCCAATGCCTTGGTTGAGTTAGATAAATTTGAAGACGCCATTAAAGAATATTTAGAAGTTATAAGAATAGAAGGGGGCGATAGCATTAGTTATTGCAATTTAGCTGGATGTTATGAACGTACCGGATTCCTAGATTTGGCCCGTGAAAATTATACCAAAGCAGCTAAGATTAATCCTAATTTGGCAGAGGCTTGGTTTGGAATTGGTATTACCTTTCAAAAAGAAGCCGCCTATACGGATGCAGTAGTTTTCTTTAAAAGAGCTGTTCTATTAGAACCAGACAACGCCGAATTTTTATTGGTACTGGCAGAAAGTGAATACGAGTTGGGCGCGCATCGAGAGGCCGAAATTTTGTATAAAAGATTATTAGAGCTAGATCCAGGTATGATGGAGGTTTACATGGATTATAGTTACCTGCTTTATAAAACAGACCGCTTATCAGAGGCTATAGAATTGGTAGAAAAGGCTTTGGGTTACGATAATGATTGTCACCAATACCATTATAGAATGGTAATTCTTTTATATGCTGCGGCCAAAGAGAGAGAAGCTTTAAGGCATTTAGAATTAGGGTTACAAATCCATTTTGCCGACTATCTTCTGGTGTTCGAAATAGCCCCTGAATTAAGAAATGTGCCTGCAATTATGGCCACAATTGATAGTTATCGGAAAGATTTATTATAGGTATTAATTTTTTTAAATTTGAATAGCTAAATAATAACTTTGCGCTTGCATGAAAAAACTTTCGTGCAGGGTATGTACTTATATATTTATGAAAAATTTTAAATTAAAACAAATTCCAGAACGTCCAATTAAACCCAGAGATAAGGGCATTACTATGGTTATGGATAAAGGACTTAGTTTTCGCGAAGCGGAAGATATGATTTCTGTAAGCGGAGAATACATTGATATTGTAAAATTAGGCTTTGGAACTTCCTTTGTAACGCCACGATTAGAAGAAAAAATTAAGTTATATCAAGAAAATGGTATCATCGTTTATTTTGGTGGTACTTTGTTTGAGGCCTATATTGTTAGAAATCAATTTGAGGATTATATCAAAGTTTTAGACAAGTTGGGTATGGAACATGCAGAAATATCTGATGGTTCTATTGAACTTCCGCACGATTTAAAACTAGATTATATTCATAAGTTAAGCAAACATGTAACGGTATTAAGTGAAGTTGGAAGTAAAGATGTAGAGAAAATAATTCCTCCCTACCAATGGATAGAACTCATGCAAACGGAGTTGCAAGCCGGTGCCTGGAAAGTAATTGCCGAGGCTAGAGAAGCAGGTAATGTGGGTGTTTACAGAAGCAGTGGTGAAGTAAGAGAGGGTTTGGTTCAAGAAATTTTAACTAAAATTCCGGAAGAAAAAATTATCTGGGAAGCGCCTCAAAAAGCCCAACAAACCTATTTTATAAAATTAGTGGGTGCCAATGTAAGTTTAGGTAATATTGCTTCCAACGATATTATTCCATTAGAAACTTTACGCTTAGGATTAAGAAGCGATACTTTTACTTTCTTCCTTGGAAAAGGAGCTAAGTATTTAACCAAAAAGAAATAAGTAACATGACAATACAAGAACAAATAAATGCAGATGTAATTGTGGCCATGAAAGCCAAAGAAGAAATTACATTGCGCGCTTTACGCAGTTTAAAATCAGCTTTGTTATTGGCAGGCAGCGAGCCAGGTGCTAATGGAATTGTGAGTGATGATGCTGCTTTAAAGATTTTTCAAAAATTAGCCAAACAGCGCAAAGAATCGTTAGATATTTATGTGCAAAATAAACGCGAAGATTTGGCTCAGGTTGAAAGAGACGAGTTGGCGGTAATAGAAAAATATTTACCTCAACAGATGAGTGAAGCTGAAATAAAAGTTGTATTGCAAGAAGTGGTAACTACGGCTGGCGCTAAATCTGCTGCAGATTTTGGTAAAGTAATGCCTCTTGCCATGAAAGCCTTAGCTGGTAAAGCCGATGGGAAAGTGATTTCGGCTATTTTAAAAGAACTTTTGGCCTAATATATTTTATCCAAAAGGTCAGTAAATAACTGGTCTTTTTATATTTTCATACCCATGACAGAAACAAACGAAGAAGAAAGAATTAAAAAAGCCTTTCAAAGAAAAGATTGGCCAGAAATAAAAGTAAGTGATAGCTGGGCCACTTTTAAAATTATGGCCGAGTTTGTAGAAGGATTTGAGAAAATGAGTAAAATCGGTCCTTGCGTGTCTATTTTTGGTTCAGCCCGAACCAAATCTGATAACCCCTATTATTTGCTTTCTGAAGAAATTGCCCGAAAATTGGTTCATGCAGGTTTTGGCGTAATAACAGGTGGCGGACCAGGTATTATGGAAGCAGGAAATAAAGGTGCTTTTGAGGCCGGTGGCAAATCTGTTGGTTTAGGTATTGAGTTGCCTTTTGAGCAGTTTTTTAATAAGTATGTAGACCGCGATAAAAACATCAATTTTGATTACTTTTTTGTAAGGAAAGTGATGTTTGTAAAATATGCACAAGGCTTTATTGCCATGCCCGGCGGCTTTGGTACCCTCGACGAATTGTTTGAATCGTTAACGCTCATTCAAACCCACAAAGTAGCTCAATTTCCTGTTGTTTTAGTAGGCACCGAATTTTGGGGTGGCTTAATAGATTGGATTAAAACAGTAATGCTTGAAAAAGAAAAGAATATTAGTCCAGATGATATGTTTTTGTTTAAGCTTGTAGATACCGCAGATGATGCTGTAAATTACATATTAGATTATTATGCAGAGATGAGCATAAAGCCTAATTTTTAACAAAATACATATCTATTTCACCCTTGTTTTTGGCATCAATTTTACCCCGATATTCGCAGGTAAATTCAGATTTTATTAATTCGTAGGTAGTGCCACTGATGTTAATGTTTCCAGGCAAACTATTTTGTTCCATGCGTGCAGCAGTATTTACTGTATCACCCCATATATCGTAAGCATATTTTTTTATACCTACAATTCCAGCCACTACGGGGCCAGAGTGAACGCCAATTCTTATTTGAAATTTCCCGCCGATTTTTTGCATGTATGCTTGAATATCTATTGCAGCTGCAACAATTCGTTGCGCATGTTGGGGGTTTTCGTGTGGTAAGCCACAAACCGCCAAGTAAGCATCGCCAATGGTTTTAATTTTTTCGATTCCATGTTTCTCCATAATGGCATCAAATGCCGTGAAATTAGCATGTATTTCTTGAACCAATTCTGTTGGGCTCATTTCTTGACTTATTCCAGTAAAATTTACAAAATCGGTGAATAATACACTTACTTGGTTATATAATTTTGCCTCTGATTTTCCGCTCCATTTTAATTCTTCTGCAATTTCGGCTGGCAAAATATTTCGCAGTAATTCATCCGATTTTATCTGTTCTAGGGTGAGTTCATTGTTTAGTTTTTGCTTTTTTTGTTTTTGTTTATAAAATGCATTTGAGATGATAATAAACATTATTAATGCAATTAGTAACCCAGTAATAATATTTTGCTTGTTAGAAGATTTTAGTTGCCCAATTTCATTTTCCTTTTGAAGTTGTGTGATGGTATTTTGCTTCTGTTCTGTTTCGAACTTTTCCGACATTTCTGCAGCAATTTCAATTTTCTCTTTATTTAAAATTGAATCTTTCAATTGAAATGATTCCCACAAATAATTATAGGCATCTTCAAACTCTTTAGTATGGAATAGGTGGTAAGCTTTATTTTGTTTACTTGTTTGAAGGTCCTCTAAATCACCTGATTTTTCTGCGAAGTAAATGGCAGAATCTATAAACATACTAATCTCTTCTGGCTCCTTGCTTAATCCTGCTAAATTGTTGTATAAACTAGTTAGGGAGCTATATGCCTTTCTATTTAGGGCAAACTTTAGCGATGATTTTAAATATTTTAAAGCTAAATCAAATTGATTATTTACTGCTGTTACCAGCAACCAAATATGTTCCAATTTCGGCAATTAACGATGTATCAAAATCGGCAAATAGCGATGTATGATTTATCAAATTAAAGGAATTTATTTTTCATTGTTAAAAATAGTTTTTCTATTCTGCATTCTATAGCTTTTTCCATCAAGCTTTATTATCTCACATTTGAATAAAATTCGATCTAAAAGAGCTGTTGTTAAAACTTCATCTTTTAAAACCTCTGACCATTCTTTTGGCGATTTGTTTGTAGTGATTATAATTGATGTTTTGTCGTGTAGTTCATTGATAAGATTAAAAAGAGCCACAGCATCTTGTTGGGTTACGGGGAACATCATAATATCGTCTATAACAAGCAAATGAGATTTTATGATGCGCTGGTATTCTGTTGCAGCTTTTCTAATAATATCTTTTGTTTTCAGTATCTTGACAAGTTCTTCCATAGTTTTAAAATATGCCCTATATCCTTTATCAACAGCGTCAAAACATAGGCCAGCAGCGATATATGTTTTTCCTGTACCAGAAGGTCCCATGAGTATTACATTGAAGTTTTGTTCAAGCCATTTTAGCTCACGTAATTGGTTTAGTTGTTTCTTGTCAATGCCATTAGGGAAGCTAAAGTCATACATATCAAGATTGTAACTTAAAGGCAAACGTGCAATTGAAGTTCTTTTCATAAGATCTTTATGTTGGCGGTGATTAATTTCTTTATCCATAAGCATTTTAATGAGTTCTAAGTAGCTTACTTGACCTTGCTCTGCATTGGCTACCACTTCTTCAAAATTAGCTGATAGCGCTGATAAACGAAGCTGTTTACATTGATTTTTAATTTGATCTGTTTTTGTCATAATTATTTTTGATTAACTGGGTTTACTATTTTTTCATAATCTTCTATATTGCTTTTATGAGGAATTTGATTTGCTTTTTCAAGATTTTTATGATCCAAAAGAATGATCTTAGCATTTGGTTTTACTGAGTCTTCCTGGCTTAAAAATACCGCCAACACTTGTTTAAATTCAGGCCCGTTATATAATCCATTTTTCCTACTAAACTCAAGTGCTTTATCAATCAATTCTTTTCTAACCTCCGTTTCAGATAATGCCCTTAATATGGTTTGTAAATGATCTCTGGTATAACGGGGATAGATTTTATGAATTTGATTTAGGAACTGCATAGCAAGATTCTTCTCTGTAAAACAGGATGATATTTGATCCTTCAATTGCTCTATACTTGAAGATGTGTCTCTTTTGTGGTTGCTATTTACAATGGTTTGACCAGTTAAAAAGCTAAGTTTATGGATGCAAATAGGTTCATCGTTTGCACTACTAATTTCTATTTGGCCATTTAATTCTTTAACTTTAACAGATGTTCCCTGACCCAGATAAGAGCCTATTGGTAAAGAGTAGAAGTTGCTTTTATATGCGATAGTGTTGGTTTTTCTAACATGATACATTTTGATATCTTTATTTTCAATCGTCAAGGGAGTGTAAGGAATGAGGAACGTTTTTTCAATCATAAATTCACTATCTGGAGATTTCTTGGTGTAGTTATGTGGAAGAAAATTTGCTGTCCGACCAAGCCATGAAATGGCTTCTACATTGAGCGTTTCTATATCATTATAAGAACGATTGTTTAGAAAGTTTTTCTTCACATATTGAATTACATTTTCAATCTTACCCTTGCTTTCTGGATCGGCCTTTCTACAAAAATGCAAAATGAAATTTCTGGTTCGAGTATATTGCTTAAAGGTTTCGGTAAGAATATAATCGCCAAGATTTTCATCTACTAATACGGTTCTATCTTGGTCGTATACAATTACTTTTGCAATGCCACCAAAAAAATCAAATGCTTTCTCATGTGCCATACAAACATGCTCCCCAGTAAATGGGTTATCAGAAAACCAAACATATTTCATCCGACTACGTGAAAGAACCATGGCAAAAAAGTATACCCTTTTACGCTTTTCGCTACCCGAGATACGCATGTTAAACACCCCGAAATCAACTTGGGCTTGTTCTCCATAAGCTAGTTCTTCCACGGGAAAATACTCTCTGGTTTGCTGAACAACAGGTATGTTATACTTTTGCCGAACAAACATTACAAAATTGTAAACTGACCGGGCACTTACTTTAGGAATGTCTTGGTGAAACTCCTTTAGCCAGTCGTGTATTTGAGCTGTAGAAGCATCTGGATAAATCGTTAATTTGTCCTTTACAAAGTTTTCAAATGGAGATAAAATTTTAGTCCTTTCCTCACTTTTTAAAAGGTAAAGTTCAAACTCCTGAGAAGTCATTCTTAAGTACTTCAATACAGTCCTGCTATCCATCACTAGGTGGTTAGCAATTTTGATGGCACTAAACCCCATCATAGATAATCTTTGAATTTCGTGGTGCATGATCCATTTGTTTAAATCTTTTTTTGTCATTCCTGTTGGGTATTTATTCCAACGGATATAACCTTTTAATTTAACTCTCCTAAACCAAGGTTTTGACCCATGGGTCAAAACCTTGGTTTAGGAATAAATCATACATTCTTATTTGCCGATTTTACGACATTTTTACTTGCCGAAAATGATGCATTTTTACTTGCCGATTTTACGACATTTTTATTTTCCGGTTACAACGCCCCTCTTGGTAATCATGCTGTGCATTTTATGCTACTGAGATATCAGGGCTAACGCCCCTTTTTTTAGAAACAGTTTGGTCCCATGCGGTGCTAAACCTCCAAACCCACAAACCCACAAACAGTTAAACGCATAAACGATTAAACCTTAAACCTTAAACAAAAACTCCCCCTCCACCACAAATCCCCTTTTCGAATTTCGGATTTAGAATTTCGGATTTTGCTCCCAAGAAACTTACCCAGAAATGTATCAAAATTTATTACCTTTATGGCGAACCAATGAAGAACTCATGATAACTGCTTGGGAAGGATTAGGCTTTACAAACAATTACAATTTGCGTAAGCCTTCGGTCATGCCCGTATAAAAAAGACTAATTTTTTTCTTTATGCAATTTTTTCCAGTTAGCAGGCAGCAGTTGGTCGATTCTGTTAATGGGGTGTTCATTAATTCTGTTTAGTACATC